>JAGRNC010000516.1 GCA_020440935.1 Leptospiraceae bacterium
GGCGGTGTAGAAATTCTGGATAAGTTCTCGATTCTGTTCTGCGCTCATGGGCAGTTTCTATAGATTGTGTCGAAAAAGGCAACCTTAAACGGGGGCTATAGTAGACAATCCTTGGACCAGGACAGCCCGTGACCCCCCGAAAGACGGGACGTCCATTCAAATTCCATCAGAGGAGGATATTTCGAGGGTTGGGCCGGGCTCCTGCATCGGATGCGGGCAGTAGCTGTCCCGCAGAACCTGATGGCTTCTTGCGGAGATGGAGCCTGCGGTATGCAATGGGAGTCATTTGAACGGTTTTTTCGAAGGCCCGGTAGAAGGCGGCCGGACTATTGAAGCCGGCTGCGTAGCAAATGGAAAGGGCCCTTCTGGTAGGTTCTTCAAGAAGCAGTTTGCATGCTTCCCGGATGCGGTATTCATTGAGTAGCTCTGTAAACCCTTTATTCAGCCTATGCCTCAGGAATGCGCTAGCCTTCTTCGGTGATAGACCCAGGCTGTCCGCAAGATGCGAAAGGCGATAATCTTCGTCCAGGTAGACTTTTTCAACGTCAAATAGGCTACGGAGCCGAGCCTCCAATGGTTCCGTATCCACTCCGT
This sequence comes from Leptospiraceae bacterium, assembly GCA_020440935.1. Lineage (GTDB taxonomy): Bacteria > Spirochaetota > Leptospiria > Leptospirales > Leptonemataceae > UBA3465. The sequence goes on from JAGRNC010000516.1 coordinate 595, forward strand.
CCAGATTGGCATTCCCCGAAAATCCTGGTGCATTTGGAACCGCTATTCCAAATGCGGGAAATTTCCAAACCGCGATTAATAATGCAATCATTGCACTTGCGATCACGGCATCGCCCATCCTGGCGGCTGCGTCCAGGTGCAGAAGGATACCGGCCAGTGCAACGATAGCGCCGATGAGGGTTATAAGAATTATGAGCAAGAAAATTCGCCCACGGGTTTGCTTCTTCCCTTTGAACACCGGATAGGTGTTGCTCAACCGGACTATACAATATCCCATCCCCAGGACCATCCATGTTCGCGTGGCCGCCAGAAACAACAAGTGCAAATCGCGGCCAGCGAACCGCTGGAGCTGCGATTCGCAAAGCACGATTATGAAAGCAAGGAAGATGGACATTGTTGCAGCCGGGCGTATGGAGTGCTCATCTCCCTGAGTCTCGAAACCCTTTACGTAGCATCCAAAGAATAGCGGTAACGACAACGCACCAAAAAAGTCCAGAAGGCCTACTGCATATTGACCACTGGAAAGGAGAGCATCGTAATCCTGGTCTGTGGAAAGCAGCAACCCACCAGCGAAGAGGCCCCACATCAGGAACTTGCGCGAATCGGTATAATTCAGGAAAAGGCCAATTAGGCCGAACAGGAGCGAAAGCTGGCTCCCCAAGCCGATGATGAGGGAAACTCCTACCTCCAGGGGGGAGGTGGAAGTTGCCAGGAGGTAGGAAATCCAGTTAATCATTGATATCTTTCCATGTCGCAGAATTCAAGGGACCAGTTCTACTAAGCCGCGAAAAACGGACTGCGCGGTCGACCAGAAATCGGAAATCGCAAAGAAGAGTTATCTGATTCTTGCTCGTTGCGAGATTTTCACTACTCGGGAGAAGCATGGAAAACGCCTCCGGCTATTCGAAGCCGCAGGCGAATTTACTAGATCTTAACCTTTGGTGCATTTTACACGGAAGGAAACTTCGCTGTTTGTTCCTTCCGTAAGTCCCGCTTCCGGAACCAGGGGACAATTTAGCATCTGGTATTCAATGATTGTGGCAGTGTTGGTCTTCACCTGCAGGCTGCAATCTATACCCGGCTGCCAGGTACCTCCATTGGCATCCAGCTCATCATAGTTGAGCTTAATTGCGCCCGCATTATTCTTCCCCACAGTTATGGATCCATTCGCGCCAAAATCAAGAAAATGCAGGGTAATTGCACCGGTGCCCGTCGCGGTAAAGAAAAGGTCGACTTCTTTGCAGTTACCCACGGTGGCATCCATGACGTCTCCTCCAGCGACCTGGAGTTTCGCTGCTCCCAAAGCGGGCTCGGGCAAATCGGCAACCGCAGGCTCTGCGGCAATCAATGCCAGCATTGCCAGATCATTGTTGCTATCTGATTGGTTGCAAAGTGCAATGCCAAAGGGAAACGCTGGCAGCAATGCCAATATGATGGCGCGGCCCAGAAGGGTCCGCAGTCGAAATTGTCCTCCTGCTCGGGAAGCTACTAATACTTTGATTCTATTCATTATACTGATTCAGAAAATCCGGCTTAAATTCGAGAGTTCTTGTATCCCTCTCCGGATTATCAAATCAGTGTAATATACTATTCGATTTATTCATTCCCGAGGAAGCCTTGAGAATTCCCAATAAATCGGATAGGCAAGATCTTTGTAATGATTTCCCGGAAAGAGCCCCTGGTCCATATGTCATAGCCAGAAGCGGTGTAATTGTTACGTACGATTGAACATCCGAGCGCTGGTGCATTGAGGGGCGTCCGCTTATGGCGTTCGGGTTTGCCCTCCGATCCTATGGCCTATAGACGTGGCGATCCGGCGTCAGGAAAACATGCAGGCACTTGATCAGTT
>JAGRNC010000517.1 GCA_020440935.1 Leptospiraceae bacterium
GGCACAGATCCATCAAAACACGATGGAATTCCTTTCCTGGAAAGAGTAAACCAGGCAGTCATGGATCCCGCAGCCGGTGGCTATCTGTCGCAGCAAGGAATTCGGCCTTAAAGACAGCGCGCCGAACCAACCCGGTGCTCATCGGGATCCGTTGTTGTTGCCTTTGTGGTAGATCCATAATTCGCTTCCACCGCAAGGAAGGATTTCTACCGGCGAATTTAGCGCATTTTGTACCACGGCGGGGTCCAGGCCCTTCATCCAAACGGCATCAGGAGGCCACCGACCTTCCCACCAGTTCATATTGGCGATGGTCCTGGATGGCTGCCCCGTGGCATAGTCAGCATGATAGGAGAATTCATGGAACTGACCAAACAGGTAGATGGACTTTGCATGCCAGTAATCGGCCATGACAACGGCGTTCTTGGTCGATAAGCCACTCTCCTGGACCCAGCGATCCACGCATTGCACATGGTCCGGATAGTAAAAAACAGAATGCGCTGGTCGCACGAACCATACCACCGAAAGGGCCAGAACAGCCAGGGCATGTGGTCCTTTTGCGCGAAACTGTGTAATCAGAGGGCCCGTAAAACGCGAGGGCCGGCCGGGTCTTCGGGAGAGATTGGATATCGCGGCAAGAATGCCCGCATTGGAGGCGATAATCGAGCCAGCAAAGTACCGTATCGAATACGCATCGATGTAGCCGCCCGATAGTAGAGCCAGAACTACCGGAATAAACAAGAACAGCAGGATATTCGAAGAAGAGATACGACCAAAGAACAAGATCGAAGGTCTTTCGCCGCGAAATTCCTTCTCGCTGGCAAATAGGAGTCGCTGCAGTAGCAGAGCGCCATAAAGCAATAAGCCCCCGAGTTGTATCCAGAATAATATGGGAGCGGAGAATCCAGTTGAAAGATCGTGAACCATAGCCCTGCCCGAATCCAGGATACCGATTCGCGCTGGCCGCTCCAGAGTTAAAACGGCGCGAATGATGGCAAAGAGCCCGAGGCCGGCCAGTGAGCCAAAACCCGCTACCCGGGCCCAATGGGCCAGCCTCTGCGAAGGTACTCGGGCCGCGTATTCGGGGTTTCTTTTTCGTAATCGCAAGGCCAGAAGGATGCTAATGGATAGTGGTAGAACAAAATAGGCGATGAAGATTCGATCGGAGGCGATTATCAGCGCCGTAAGCGCCAGATACAGCCATGATCGATCGGAAGTTATATTCTCTTCCCGTCGAAGTCTATAAAAAAGAAAAAGAGTACTAAACAGGGCCATGCAATGCATGCCGGGCAAATAGAGCAGCGCGTAGAAGTCCTGATAGATTAGCAAGACTGAGGTAACGGGAATAAATAAAAGTCGATATATGGGCGCTCGTCGTCCGGGCGGCGAAAACATGCGAATCAAGATCAAAAAGACCAGCGCCGCCTGGATAAAGCCGTAGACTCGAATGGCTATGGAATGATCCCCGATTGGCAGGTAAACCATAGCGTAAAGCAGCATATCCGGAAAGAAGTAAGGCGCCGGGCTAAAAGACCATCCAGATAACGAAACGCTGCGGCTTAGATCTTCCACTATCGAAGGAATGTAGAGTACATCGGATTGAAAGAGCGCGTTATCTGGAATACAAATGAGCCCGATGATAGACAGCAAAGCCGCCAATAAAAGATCCGAGAGAAAAGCGGGGTTTTTTTCCGGATAATGACGTGTGCTTGTGGAATCGTGCATGTTCAATCCTGATTGACTCCAGGTTACCGGGGGCGAATTGAGTAGATCATCCCAGAGGAAGGAAATCCCGGAAAGGCCGACCGGGTCAATAGAATGCCATGCTCGAATTGAAAAGAATTCAGGATAATCCGGACGAACTCAAGGAAATGCTCGAAAAGCGTCACTTCACTGGAATTGCAGTGGGCGAATTGCTTGAACTTATCGCGCAGTCCAAAGAGAAAAAGAAGCGGGCAGACGATTTGCGAAATGAGCGAAATCGAGCAAGCAAGGCCATTGGTCAGTTGATCGGCGCGGGCAAAAAGGACGAAGCCGAAAAGCAAAAGGCCGAAGTACGTTCCATCGGTGATCAAATTGAGTCGCTTACGGCAGAGTTACAATCGATTGAAGAATCATTAAACGATACGATCCTCGGTTTACCAAACTGGGTCGAAGACAATGTGCCGGTGGGATCCGATGAATCGGCCAATCGAGAATTGCGCAAACACGGAGAGATTCCGTCCTTCTCCTTTCAGCCCTTACCGCACTACGAGATCGGCGAAAAGCTAGGCATATTCGATTTTGAAGCGGGAACCCGTCTGGCTGGAAGTCGATTCTATGTTTACCGTGGGGCTGCTGCAACGCTGGAGCGAAGCATCGTTAATTTCATGCTGGATCGACAACGCGAGAACGGGTATCAGGAAAACTGGGTTCCATCGGTGGTCATTGATGATTGCA
>JAGRNC010000518.1 GCA_020440935.1 Leptospiraceae bacterium
CGCCGAAACTATAAGAAACATATTCCAGAACCATATCTTCGTTGGGGCTCTGAATGGGGAATGTATCTTGAAATACAGCTTCCAATCCCTGCGCTGTTCGCTTGGTAGGAGCCAGATCCTTTTGAAGAAACCAGTCGAAGGACCGGAATTGGACCTCGATCAGATCCGGGATTCGGTTTAAGTCGGTGATTTTTCCAAGGTTTACAACCTTGAGGTTCTTGCGATTATTCATAATAGGCCAGTTTTTCCCTGCAGGTACAAATGGATCGGACCTCTCGCGTAGAGCCCCGATTCGTAAAAGGACCCGGCGGCAGTAGCCGGGCCCCAATTTCTATGCGCCAGATTAGCTGGCTGCAAGTTCTACTTTGGCTCCGGCGCCTTCGAGCTTCTTCTTCAGCTCTTCGGCCTGGGCTTTGGGTAGACTTTCTTTTACAACCTGGTCGCCTTTCTCTACCAGATCTTTGGCTTCTTTCAAGCCAAGTCCGGTTTCTTCGCGAACGACTTTGATCACATCGATCTTCTTTTCGCCGAAGCTTTTCAGGACCACGTTGAATTCAGCATCTTCAGCAGCGCCAGCATCGCCGCCGCCAGCGGGTGCAGCTCCTGCTACTGCAACCGGAGCCGCAGTAGAGATACCGAATTTGTCTTCCATTTTTTTAACCAGCTCAGCAGCTTCTACCAGTGTGAGCTTACCAATTTCTTCTAGCAATGCATCTGTAGACATTGTTGACTCCTTTTTCCGATTCCTTCCTGGACAATCTTTACATTCAGTTTCTTAGCCGTTTTGATTCTTTTCCGCAACGGCTTTGATGCCCCTGGCAACAGAGGCGATAATCTCGTTGATACCGGTGGCGATTTTCTGCGCCGGCGTATTAAGGCCACGACCAATGATCGTGAGCAACTCTTCTCTTGTGGGCAGATTTGCGATCTGCTTTACGCCGGATTCATTCAGAATCTGACCGTCGAAGAAGCCGCCTTTGAGCTGGATCTTCTGATTTGCTTTGCTCTTTTCAACGAGTGCTTTGGCAACGGCGGGCATCTGCTCGCTGGCGAAGATCGCCGCAACAGGTCCTTTGAGTTGCTCTTTTAATCCTTCGACAGCCGAAGCGTACTTTTCGTCGCCTGCCAGGGCTCGAAGGAAGAGACGATTCTTGACCACTTTCAGCCGGCCTTCTTTGGCACGGATTTCATTTCGTAGCTCGGTGAGGGCTTCTACTGTCAGACCCGAATAGGTTGCCAGTACGAAGTGCTCATGCTCGCCAAGAATCTTTGCTAATTCTGATTGCTTCTCTAATTTAACTGGGGCTGGCATTGCTTGCTCCTATTACAGCGACCGGGTGTTCACCCGCACTCCGGGTCCCATGGTCGGCGCGATAAAAAAACTGCGCACATATTCGCCCTTCGCATCGGAAGGCTTATCGCGCATAATTGATTGATACAGCGTCTTGATGTTCTCTTGTAGCTGGTCGGGAGTGAACGATACCTTTCCTACGGGCAGGTGAACAACGCCGCTTTTGTCGGCCTTGTAGTCCATTTGTCCGCCTTTGAGGTTTTTCACTGCCGTGCCCACATCTTCGGTCACCGTTCCGGCTTTGGGCTTGGGCATAAGGCCTTTGCGACCAAGAATGGGTCCCAGCTTACCGAGATCCTTCATCATGTCCGGTGTAGCCACGCATGCATCAAAATCGGTCCATTTCTCGGACTGAATCTTTTCGATCATGTCCTGTGCGCCCACAAAGTCGGCTCCGGCAGCTTTGGCTTCTTCATGCTTATCCGCTTTGGCAATAACCAGAACGCGCACTTGCTTTCCAGTGCCATGGGGCAGCTTCAGGGTGCCGCGAACATTCTGCAGCGATTTGTAACCAATCTTAATGGCTACTTCCACAGTGCCGTCGAATTTCGTGTAGCTGGTCTCTTTTACCAGATTCACAGCCGAGGACAGATCCTGTGGATGCGAACGATCTACCTTATCTGCAACAGCTTTCCATTTCTTACCGCGAAACATATTAGTCCTCCACCTCTACGCCCATGGAGCGGCATGTTCCCGAAAGGATACGCACCGCAGATTCCATGTCGTGGCAGTTCAGATCTTTCATTTTGATCTCTGCAATCTTCTCCAGCTGCGAACGCTTGATTGAGCCAGCCTTGGCTTTACCAGGAGTGGCTGATCCGCTGGGAATACCCATTTCCTTCTTAATTAAGAGAGGCGCCGGGGGTGATTTTGTAATAAAAGTAAAGCTACGATCGGCATAGACCGTGATCACCACAGGTAGCTTGATTCCCACCTGATTCTTTGACTTCTCATTAAACTGCTTGCAGAACTCCATAATGTTGAGTCCGTGCTGACCCAGCGCAAGCCCCACAGGAGGAGCAGGGTTCGCTTTGCCCGCTTCTACTTGCAGCTTGATTTGTGTTACTACTTTTTTCTGTG
>JAGRNC010000051.1 GCA_020440935.1 Leptospiraceae bacterium
ATCGAGCAACGGTTCGGCAGCGGTGTCTTCCACCGAGCTTTCGAATCGGTATCTGGAAACCGTGGGGCAAATGATTTCACAGCGAGATAGCGATCCGAATCTGGTGGCTCTGGCCCTGAGCATGCCAGCCATCAACGAACTGGAATCGCTCTATCGTCCGGTGGATCCAGCCGCTGTGGCAAGAGTGCGAAAGACCATTCGCTCCGGATTGGCCCGATCCCTACAGGGGCAGTGGGAAGAGGCATTCGCCTATGCCACAGGCCATGTCAAGCATCCCTATCGATTCGATTATCAGGATACTGGACTTCGACGGATCGTTCGGCTGGCGCTGGATTATCTGGTCGAAAGCGATCCGAACAAATTCGCACCCATGGCCCGAGACTTTTACTTTTCTGCCGACAATATGACCGACCGCATCGCCGCCATGTCCGCGCTGGTCGATCATCAATGCCCGGAACGCAGCGAAATTCTGCAGGCATTCTTTGATCGATTCTCCAACGATGCACTTACCATACAGAAGTACTTCATGCATCGTGCGATTTCCGGCTTTGATGGAGTCATTGCAGAACTACAATCATTAATCCAGAGCGATCAATTCAACTGGGAAATCCCGGGGCATGTGCAGAATCTATATCGCGGATTTATTGCAAACTATGAGCAGTTCCATCGCGCGGATGGAGAAGGGTATGCCTTTCTGGCCGATGGAGTAATCCATGAGGTGGCCATCAACGGAACCACTGCATCGGGTCTGATTATTGCACTCTGTCGATATCAGGAGTATGCGGAGCCCCACCGGTCAAAGATGAAAGGAGAATTATTGCGGATTCAATCGACTCTGGAAGAAGGCCTGACTTCCGGTCGATTCAAGAAAGTGGATGTGGCCCCTGTGCGCGATCGGCTTTCGAAGGCTCTGGGCGAGCCTTGAGCCAATTTCGTTTTGCAGGGGCTTCGTCGGGCTTGGGCTTACAACGCTAAGAATATCCGTCGCCCTACAATGGCTGTTTGCGTTACCCCTTGGGAGGGGATGCTCACTTCTTCTTTGCGGTTGGCGGAGGCTTTAGAATCGAGCGATGCTTGATTTCAAGGACGCTTCGTTCAAAATAGAATCGTTCGGTGTTTAGATAATCGTTTAACAGGGTAGCCAATTCGGGATGGTTGCGTGCCTTTGCCAGTTGATACGCATCCCAGCCTTCCACTTTTACCGAAACATCGGCTTTTCTTTCGATCAGTTCGCTGGCAATTCCAGGCTGGCCGTAATAGGCCGCTAGCATCAGGCCTGTCCAGCCATACCAGAGCTCATCCACGGGCATACCCCGATTCAGAAAGCCCTGCACAGAATCCAAGTCTCCGTTTGCGACAGCGGCGAAATAGGCTTTCTTTTCTTCTTCCGTGAATGCATGCGTCGTTGGAGTAACGGTTACATCGGAGAATTCTCCTCCGTATTTCTTATGCAATTCTTTCATCTCAGCGCCGTTGAGTCCGCGCTCATAGACCACTAAATTGTCGGCGTATCCGTCCAGCACTCCGCCCCAGCCATAATTGAAGAATTGAAGTGCCAGATAGGCGCCCATTCGCTCCTTATAAAAGCGCTTGTAGTACGTAACGAATCGACTGGTAAGATGGATATCGTCGAATCTCTTTCCGTTAATCATAAGCGAAATGCGTCTCGATTCAAGATTGCTGCTCAGAATGATATTATACCATTTGTCATCTTCGACTTTGAATCCTGGAACCTCGTAATACTCATGGGCATACACATTCTTGCCCCCTTCTTCGCCGCCGATGTTGGTGCGTATATTCAGTACATTTTTATAGATTCCCACATCGAAAAGTCGGTAGCCAATAGTCATTACCTGTCGTCGATCGCCTTTGGAAGGATTTAGTTTCACATTTACGCTTACGGTAAATCCCTCCGAGTAAGGCGCAGGATCTTTCGATCGAAATTGTCCGCCGCTTTTGGCATCGTAGAATCCATCGCTAACAAACAGTCCATTACTTATTTTGGCGTGGCCTTCCACATCGAAGTCCGATTGCTGTTTCGTAGAATCGCTTAGATCGGAGAAGGTGTAGATGGCCATCAATCCGCGGTTAAGATCCACGGGCGCTCCTGCATCTTGCAGTGGGGAAATCCAGTTTGGCTCAGGGGCAGTCATCGAAAACGGAATTCCCAGCCGTTTGAATGCATCGTAGGCCCATTTTCGCTCATTGTTAAAGCCCAGGGGTAGGTAGCTATTCGGGTAGGTCTCTTTGGTTGTGGCCACGGCTTTTCCCTGGTATAGTACTACCATGGTGCCAAGATCGTAGGGCTTTCCGTCCGTAATCTTGTATCCCTGATTCGCATCAAAGACGGCCAGATCTACTCCTTCCAGGTCGTAGAATGCGTTCTGAAACAATTCCGACGCGTAAGAACCCATATCGCAACCAAGCGACATGTACACCAGGACCGGTCGCCGCGCGCTTACCGATTTGTAATTCTCTGCTGTAATGGAAACGGTTCTGGCTTCCAGTGAAGGAGCAACCAGCAGGGATGCGCAAATCGATAGTGCGAGTAGCCGTGAATTCATGTAGTCCTCCGGATGCGTCTATCAGACAACACCTATGATTGGACGCAAGGGATTCCAGGAGGTTCGGGATGCGTATTGTGAACCTTTTGGGCTTTACACAATTCGGGGGTTCGATGAACGTTTGCCCTCAATGAGAGCAATGCAAGAAAAAATATCAACGGTTCTGGATGGAATCGTGCTTCTGGGGGCCTTAATTGTGGCGATCTCCGGGATTCTTGGAAAGCCGCTCTTCTACTACGAAGATGCGCCTGTTATGTCAGTATTTACGGCCATTTCGCTGGCCCTGATGGTGACGAATCGTCTGGCGCGAAGGCTACTATTCGGCTGGCCCACAGCGCTCACTCTTGCTCTCATTGGTTTGGTGCTCGGAGGAAATGTTTCTTCCATATTGATTCAGCTTACCATGCCGCCAGAATTGATGCAGTCCTTTAACATTATACTTACCTCGGTGATGACATCGGTGGGATTGTCGCTGTTCTGCCTTTACGAATTGCTTACAGCGCTCCGCGAAACGCCGCGCACAGGATTCATCCTGGATGACATTTTATTGCATTTAGCGCTTGTACCGGGCGGATTGAGCCTGCTCGGTTTCTTGCTACAAAATCCGGCCTACCTGAGCGAAGGCGCAGATCCAAGAGTCGGAATTTCCCTTCTAGAGATGTGCTTTATGGCGCTGTATGCGGTTAGCGCTGTTCTTTCCAATCGAAATCTATTTCTATGGGGCTTTCTGGCCGATGGTTGGTCCAATCGATTCGTTTTTGCAGCCCTTTTTGCCAATCAGTTTATCGCTCCGCTCATTGTGGCCTATCTCTTTGTGTCGGCCTCACCGATTCGTCCGGGTCTGGAACTCTTTGTAATGCTTGCCGGAGTCATTGCCACTACCAGCTTTCTTACCTTTCAGGCTGTATTGCAGCGAAGAAAGGTAATGTCGGCCATTCCAGAGCAAGGATAATAAAGGAAAGTCAGCCGGCTATAACCTGAATTCACGGATTGAGTAGCTTTTTCTGGTAATAGTCGATCAATCCATCCAGGGCCTTTCGCGTGGGGCTTTCCGGCTCATCGGAGTAATGGATCGTGAAGACCGCATGGCTATTGGCTGCATAGCCATGCACATTGCCCGGGCTGGAATCAATTTCCAGGGGAATAAAGGCCGAGCCAAACTCTTCGCGTAATCGGTCGAACCGCGCAGACGGACAGAGTGTGTCGCCGGTGAACCGGTACCCTCGAATGGTAATACCTTCCGCAGCCCGGCGCTTTGCTATTTCCAATTCTTCTGCACTCAAATCCAATTCGCGATGGCATTCTTGTTTGGCCCTCTTGCTTCCCAGGGGGCAAGCAGGCAGCGATGGTTGGCTCATGACCGGCGCGATTACAGAAGGTTCTGTGAGCAAAGAAAGGGCAAACCCTCCCGTCAGGCACATACCAATCACTCCAACGCCGGGTCCGCCACATTGATTGTGCGCATGGTTACACAGCGCCCGAAGCCAGGTGACGATGGGCGAGCTGGCGTTTCGCTTAAATAGATAAAATTCTCTGCTGATACAGAGCCGTAGCGCATACCCTGCATCGCTTAGAGTTGAGTTCTTCTTGCCCGGTCGGCCAAAGAAAAGTGGCAGGTATGTAGTGAATCCGGCCTCTTGCAATCGTCTGGCGAATGTTATGGTCTCGGGTACCATGCCCGGTAACTCATGCATGATTACGATGGCGGGGCCGGAGCCTCCGGCGAACACCGTATGTTCTATGTTCTGGTCTTTGAAGAGAAACGAAGAAAAACCTTCCGGAGCTACGGTTGACATGCGATGTACCTTATTTTCCTGCTTGGGGTCTCGATCTGTTTCCAAAGAATTCAAAGCTAACGAGATCCTCGAATTCGCGGCGTTGATCGGAAACCCAGTCAATGGTGGGTCGCTTAATGGATTCGCTGGTATAACCCAATCGATAGATGGCCATCAGTTCATGGGAATCGGGAACGGCCAGAAGCTTCAAAATCTTTTGCCAGTTCTGCGGCACCTCCATGGGCGTAGATACAAACTGGATGCCCATCCCCAGGGAAGTGGCGGTGAGCCATAGATTCTCCAGCGCCGCCCCCATGGAAATAAGCGAGTAGATGCCGGATTTTTCTCCCGGCCTGTATTCCGATTTCTTGAGCATAAAGGCCAGTAGCAACGGCGATTCGCGAACGATTTTCCCCTGGTCCCGACCGAGGATGCTGGGAACCTTTAACGAATTCATGACCTTGATTCCTGTGGGGCCGAATACTTTGGAAATGAATGGCCGGAGTGGAGCAGGAATTCGGTCCACATGGATTCCCGATTTATCGTTTTCGATTTCCTTTTTGCCAAATCGAAAATACTTTTGATATCGCTTAAAGAAGTCCCCTTTGCCGATGAGTTGCTTCATGGAATCGGCGGCAATGTCACCGATCTTGTTTCGCATTTCCCGATCTTGAATCAGAATAAAATCCCAGGGTTGGCTATTAAAATGCGACGGTGCGCGATTGGCTGCATAGATCAGTTCGCGAATATGCTCCTCGGAAACTGGTTTTTTTAGGAATGCTCTATTTGTAGTTCTTCGTCTTTGAATTGCTTCTTTTAGTTCCATCTGTATCTGCCGCGGACCGAATGCCGGTTTTTGCACCATTTGATGATTTCAGTCCCATTCTCCAATCGAATTTATTTGCATTTCCGGCACCGCGCGAAGCCAGCTCCGGGTGACGTGATCGATGATGCTAAAACCTGTGCCGCTCGGTGGAGGTTGCGGCGGTTTCGGCGCAATGTCTGCTGGCCAACGATTCTATCACCAGGCAACGATCCCAGCTACAATGGCTACAAGGAGCACTGAGAAACCTACCCAGCGATGCCCGGGGGTTCCGCCTTTTAGTCGTGGAAGCGCCGAAAGCAGAAGAATTCCCAGAAATCCAAACCAGGGAATTCTACCGATGAGAAATCCGCCGACGACGGCTGTCAGACAGCTTGTAATTACGAGAAAGAAGAGTAGATGATGCACAAAATGAAGGCGAAGCCGACCGCCCCTGATGTACATCGCTTTGAGTCCCCAGAGGTTGGCGGTCAGTGAAGTGGCCAGAAATGCAAGACTTCCATATCGGAATAATAGATCCGCCATCTACCGAACCCTGCCGCCGATGGTAGTAGATACAATTGTTTTTTGGCCCGGTATTTGCTTTTCACAATTCTAGCTACAAAAAAGTCTACTGCTACATGCCTCGAATATTACAAACCGGAGTGTATGAGTCGGAAGATCGGCTGGCCCAGAGCGACTTGAAGGATTTTCTGCGGAAAATCTTTGCTGCCTGGGACATGGACATCGAACGGATGCTTCCCGTCTTTGATTCTGCCGAAATATCGGAAAGGCAAATTAGCTTTCCTCTGGAATGGTATCGAACCGAGCGCTCTTTTGCGGAGCGAAATGCCGAATATCAGCGACTGATTCCTTCTATGGCGAAGAAAGCTATCGCCGAATGCCTGGAGCGAAACCAGATTGGGCCCGAAGCCATCGATCATATCGTCTTTTTGAGCACCACAGGGATTATGACTCCGAGTCCCGAAGCGACGCTCATCAACGATATGGGTTTTCGCATGGATGTGAAGCGAACCCCGGTCTGGGGCCTGGGTTGTCTTGCTGGCGCCGTGGGTTTGAGCCGGGGCTGCGAACTGGCCAGGGCCTATCCCGATCAGGCGGTGCTAGTGGTTGCCGCCGAAGTATGCAGCCTTGCATTCCAGGGATCAGATAGGACAAAGAAGAACGTAATCGCCACAGCTCTGTTCTCCGATGGAGCCGGGGCCGCGCTAATTGTGGGGGATGAGCATCCCCTGGCCGCTCGTCCGGGGCTGCAGCATCTGCATTCCCAATCGGCGATTTATCCGGACACGCAGGAAGTGATGGGCTGGGAAGTCCTGGATACTGGATTGAGCGTACTGCTTCATAAGAGTATTCCGGCCCTGGTCCAGCGGGAATTGCGCGGAGACCTCAATCGCACTCTTGAAAAGGCAGAGATGTGCGAAAGCGATATCGACTTTGTTCTGGCCCATCCGGGCGGCGCAAAGGTGCTGGATGCCATGGAAGAAGTGCTGGGCCTCAATCAGGGAAGCCTCACATTTTCAAGGGATACACTGCGTCGCTTTGGCAACATGTCCTCGCCCACCATATTATACGTACTGCATCGGTTTTTGCAGGGAGATGCCAGACCTGGAAAGAAAGGCATTCTGGCCGCCCTGGGCCCTGGCTTTAGCTCGGAGTTAATCGCATGTCAAATGCAGTAATCCTGTTTCTTGCTCTGTACGGTTTTCTCATCGCCGAGCGGCTCCTGGAGTTGGTGCGCGCGCGGCGGAATGAGGAATTAGCCCGTCAGGAAGGCGGGCAGGAATTTGATGCATTGGGCTATCGGTGGATTGTTTTGATGCACGTATGCTGGCTTATCGCATTGCCGCTGGAATTCTACTTTATAGGTGGTTTGCCGCGGATCTGGATCTGGATTCTTGCTCTGGTCGTACTGGTTGAGATTATGCGTTTGTGGACCCTGTACAGTCTGGGGCGCTACTGGAACACAAAGGTCATCGTTATTCCGGGAATGAAACCCGTAAAACGTGGACCGTACCGATGGTTGCGTCATCCGAACTACCTTGTGGTGGTGGCCGAGCTGCTGTTCATTCCTTTGTTGTTTGGCTGCTATTTTACCTGCATCTTCTTTAGCTTACTGAATCTAGTAGTGCTGGCTCGCAGGATTCGCATCGAAGAGAAGGCCTGGGAGAGAAATGGATCGCTCTAATCGAGTGCCATAATCTCCTGTACATTCCTGATTTGGATGGCCGCTGCGAGTTGATCCGAGCCAAGCCAAAGCGACCCGATCCGAGCCGACGCGACCCGATCCGACCCCAATCCAGAAACCATTGCCCGTGGACTCCCTGTGCGATGCCGGTAGCCATATCCGATTATTTCAGAATTCCAACAATTGCAGAGCTGCCGCCGAATTTCGCTCGCAGAAAACAAAGCCAGATGCTGCCATCGACCATGTCGCCCGCCATCCAATCCATCGTTGTGCTGAGTATATGTTCGCTGGTGCTGCTATACTGGTTTGTTTTGATCTTCCTGTATCCATTGTATTTAAACTACCTCACATATCGGAGCATGAAAGAGGCCCTGGAATCCGGAGAAACGGTGTCCGGTAAGGTTATTGAATCCAATTATCTGGGGGAGAAGAACGGAGCGGGTTTGCGTCCCATCGAAATGACCCTGGAATTCCTCAATTTTTCCGGAACTCCTGTGACTGAAAAAATGCGATTCATGGATTCCAAACCCGATCTGCGGCGATACGATGTAGGTCAGCTGGTGCCGCTTCGGATAGTTAGAAAATCCTCCGGCGCGCGGAAGGTCACGGTAGCATCGGCAAAAGTGGGAGCAAGTCTGCGATTCTGGATTATCTGGCTGATTGGGGCATCGCTGTACTGCGGCGGGATTTACTATTTCTTCTATAGAATAAGCGAGCATTTTAAGGGCGATTTAAGCCTGGCGCTGTCCGCCCTACATTCTGAGGATGCTATGGGTGTCTTGGTCATGTTCGCCATCGGTGGCGGAATTACCTGGCTTCTGAGTCGAGTTTTTGGCGGAGCGTTTCGCCGGGATCAATCGGAAAAACTCAAATTCTTTGGCATTCGGACAATGGCCACCATCGAAAAGAAATCCAGAACCGGCGTAAGCGTAAACGATCAGCCCCAGGTGGCCTTCCATTACTCATTTCGCGCCAGCGATGGTCAGACCTACAAAGGTAGCGATAAAGAAATCGTCGATCTCCTGGACATTGGAAAACTGGATTCCATCACAGAACGAGAAATCATCTATCTCCCGGATTCTCCGCAGACTTCTTTATTCGTGGAGCACATAGAGGGTAGCTCGGGGATGGGCATCCTCATCAAAGTAATCATTCAGTTTGTGCTTTTGATTCTCTCTATTGTGCTGGTTTCCACGGTGATCGGAGGGTTGCTCAGCGCTCCCGTTCCTTGAACTACAGAATCCTTACACCGTCGGGTCTGCCCAGGACTTTCCTTTCGTGATATTGGATGCATGGGTGGCTGATCCGGGATATTCAGGATCGGGTCCTGGCCTTTGACGGACTATTGCCAGAACATTCGGAATTTTCGATTCGCTGCATAAAATATGCGAAATCTATTGTCATGCAATCGGCCCGTAGCGGCTTTGCGAAAGCGCATCCGATGCCAACCATCGAATGTTGCATTACTGTAATCGTTTAATCGATTCCGGAGACATAGCGTGAACATAGCCGAGCTTTCCATTCGCAGGCCTATCTTTATTTCCAGCATTGTAATTCTGATGATTTTTACGGGCGTCGTGGCCTTCCTTCGCCTAGGTGTCGACCTGTTTCCTCCGGTTACCTTTCCGGTGGTGGCCATCAGTACCGTATACGCCGGGGCTGGGCCGGAAGAAATCGAGGATTTGATCAGTAAGCCCCTGGAAGAGGAATTATCGGGGCTTGCCGGCGTAAAGCGGATCACTTCAAGAAACCAGGAAGGGCTTTCTGTTGTTATCGTGGAGTTTACGCTGGAAACCGATGTGGATTACGCCGAACAGCAGGTTCGAGCGCGCACGGCCCGCGTTGCCATCCAGTTTCCCGATGATGCCCAGGAATCTCTGGTGCAGCGATTCGATCCCGATGAACAGCCTGTGCTGCGCATCGCTTTGCAGGCAGATCTTCCCCCGGACTTATTGTACGACCTAGCCAAAGAAAACGTTAAGCCCCTTCTGGAGCAGGCCAGTGATGTGGGCGGAGTGAAGATAATCGGCGGAACGCGTCGGGAAATCCAGGTAGAATTGGATCGCAGAAAGCTAAATTCATTTGAAGTGCCGGCCTCCAGGGTAGCCTCGCAGCTGAAAATCGCAGGCCTCAATGTTCCTGTCGGTTCCGTGGAGCAAGGGGCATCGCTTACCGGCTACCGGGCAATGGGTCGCTTCGATACAATCCAGGAGGTGGAAAACCTGGTCGTCTCCTTTGGTCAGGATGTGGGAAGCGCCGTTCAGATTAAAGACCTGGGTCGCGTGATCGATGGAACCAGCGATGCCACAGCCATCACCAAGCTATATGCTCCGTTGCAGACTGGGGGCGTTCAGGAGAAACCGGAAAACTTTGTCGCCTCGCTATTCCATAAATGGAGCGGAAAGAAATCCGAAGTTAAGCGGCAGATGCGTCCGGCCCTATTTCTGGACGTATACAAACAATCGGGGGCCAACACCATCCGGGTTGTGGATTCGGTGCTGCAACGAATGGATCGCATTAATAGCGATATAGGCGAGCATACCGGCAAACCAAGGCTTTCCGTGATCCGAGACGGCTCCAATGCCATCCGCGCGAATGTCGACGATGTTGGTCTGGCCATTGTTCTTGGTATTATCCTCGCTGTAGTCGTTGTTTATCTTTTTCTGGGCAACCTTCGCTCTACAATCATTACAGGGCTGGCGCTACCCAACTCGCTGCTGGGCGCATTTCTTCTGATGTATGTAATGGGATTTACGATAAACATCATGACCTTGCTTGCCCTGTCTCTATGCGTTGGTCTGCTGGTGGACGATGCCATTGTGGTGCGGGAAAGTATATTTCGAAAGATCGAAGAGGGCCATTCGCCCTCGGAGGCAGCGCGTATTGGAACATCCGAGGTGGCTCTGGCCGTGATCGCCACCACTGCAACGGTGGTGGCAGTTTTTCTCCCCATCGGATTTCTTACGGGAATTGTGGGGCAATTCTTCAAAGAGTTTGGGCTTACCGTTGTTTTTGCCATGGCCATCAGTCTATTCGATGCACTGACCATTGCGCCCATGCTGTCCGCCTATTTCGCGGGCAAGACCGATCAGCCTCCTGGAATGATTATTCGCGGGTTTCGGAGGTTTCAGGATTGGCTGGATGCCATTTACGCAGTAGCCCTGCGGTTCACATTAAGACATAGATTGACTGTCATTGCAATCTTCCTGGGCACTTTTGTGCTCAGTCTTTTCAGCCTTGCCTTTGTTAAAAAGACCTTTCTTCCGCCGAACGATACCGGAGAGTTTCAGGTAACCATGGAACTGCCCCCGGGATCTTCGCTGCAGGCCAGCGGTAAGCTAACCGATGAAATCGCGGCAAAAATTGCGGCAAGGCCGGAAGTGGATCGATTGGCCCTGATTAGTGGCGGTAATGAAGGGGACGAGAACAAGGCCCTTATTGGCGTTCAGATGGTGCCTGCATCGCAGCGTTCAATTTCTACGGTGCAATTCAAAGACCAGGTGCGCGAAATGCTCAAGCCCTATGGCTATGCCCGCGCTCGAGTAGCGGATTACAGCGCGGTGGGTGGCGGAGTGCAATATCCGTTCAACTTGAACATTCGCGGAGACAA
>JAGRNC010000519.1 GCA_020440935.1 Leptospiraceae bacterium
GGGTGTTGGAATTCTTCAGAGCGCGCATTGAACTGATGCTGGCGCCCATGGTCTCATTTTCTCCGCCATAGCCAAGGGTGACTCCGCGAATCGAATGCCGATAGAATTCGTTTTCCTCGTCCTCTGGATTCCATTCGCATATTTCGATTACAGACGGAACCAATCCTTGAAGGGCTGCGACGAAATCAGAATGCGGCTGGTCAAGGCTACTCATGGAGTATTCGTCCCATGAATCTCCGTTCTGTTTTTCCCAGACTAGGGACACTCGCAGCGGTTCTCCGGTGTATTTAATCTTTCTGAATCTAATTCTTGGTTGCTTGCTCATTGTTTTCTCCCGAGTGAATCCAGGCGAATCAGCTCAGCTCCGGGCGGTACTGCCGTTGGCTTTGTGCGACTTGCCATTTCAATCCTGCCCTCAACTATTACCGCCCAATCGAAGAACACCCAGAGCGTTTGGAGATTTTGGTCCATGCGCGCTCTGTCCTTCGCGGAAAGAATATCATTGATGGACTTTTCCATGGTTTATCCTGCGAACGCTTCCTTCGCCGTTAGATAGTCCCAGAGTTCGGAGGCATCCTCTTCGCTCATTTCCAGAGCGGACTTGTTTATATTCTGAAGGATGCGAAGTGTTCGCTCATCTTCTGGGGGGTATCCTGGTATAATCGTATGATTCGGTGCGGTTCGGTGCCTCCGAACCAGGCCATCCATCTCAGCACTCCCGTTCTGTCCTTTTCGGGGACGATTGCCGCGATTTGTTGAATCCTTGATAATTCCAGACCGCTGTTTTTGGAAATCTGCATCGCATACCCCTTTCGAACCGTCTGTTCGTCTGTTGGATTCTGAGATTGATCTACCTGCTCGGTTTGCATTCGAAAGGGCTCCTACATCACCTGAATAAGAATGGATAGATAGATACCTGGACACCCTGTCCAGGACCCTGGTCACTGTGTCCGTTCCGGAATGGTCACCTTGTCCACCCCCCTGGTCACTGTGTCCGTTGGTCAGAACGTGAAGCTCGAATTCGGCCGCAGTCGAGGTAAGGATTTCGCGCCCTTTGTCCAGTAGGGACAAACGCCGCTCCACGCCTCTCTGGACTCTATGGTAGGTGGCCGAGCATAGGCTCAGCTCGACCAACCGACGTACGCGGCGCTGTATTGTCTTTGCGCTCACTCCGCCTTCTGCTTGTCCGAGACGATCATTACCAGCCCAGCAGTAGCCTTTATCCTTGCTGAGTCCTGCGATTGTACGGCACAGGCTTTGGAGCTTCCTGAGTTCGTTCTGTAGTCGTTTTGAATGCCTATGGCTCATCGTGGACTCCAGAATGGTTTTGCTTGAGTGGCGCAGATATCGAGCACCGTGTTCTCACGCTTATATGCGTCCCATGTCGCTCCCCCGATTGCCTTGGCGAGAAAGTAGAAGCCGAAGGTGATTGCGAGACCCATTGCGATTGCTCCCAGGGCAATGATGAGTCTGCGCCAGGGTTTCTTTTCGGTTCTTCTCTTGTTCGCGCGAACGTCGCCAGAGTAGAATTTGGTTCGGATGGTTATTGATATCATCATGATGGTTAGTCTCCCGAGAAAGAGAGGCGTCGGCCGCTCTCGTATTCCAGCGGTCGGAATTTTATCTCCGATTGCCCGCAGTGCATTGTGCTCCCCAAAAATCTTTGGAGACGTGCCATGATTTCGCCGAGGTCGTTTGCCAATTTCTGGGCGGACTTGGCGTCGCGTATTCGATTGCCATCCAGGTAGATCTCGTAGTCGGAAGTATGGATCTTCCCACTGAACAAAACACGACCCTGCTCAAGAGGGATCTGGTCTCTTATCTCTCTCATCGCGCCCACCTCTCGCTGGTGCGGTGAAAATCGTCCAGGAGGCCTCGCGAACCTTGCACGGCCTTTGCTTTACACTCGCGGCACCGGCCGTCATCGAATACCTTCGCAGGGAAGCCGCATGAGATGCATCGCGTAAGGATAGTGCTCGGCGTAGCTGCATTGCCCACCTCGGCCTGGAGTGCTTCTTCGAATCCAGATCCAGGATTTCTGGATCTGGCGCCCGGCCTTGAATCCTGGAAGCCAGGCAGGCTCAGATTTGTACTGTTCGTGATCTTCATATCAATAGTGGGTCCTATGCGGCCTCTTCTCCTGTGTAGGATACTGTCGCGGCACCATCCCCAACTCGAATGATCGCGTCTGAGAGTTCCGACAGACAGGTCTTATGGGATACGAATAGAACCTGGCGAAAACCACCGAGCGATACGGCCTTTCGCAGCATTTTCAGATAGAGCAGGGCATTCTCATCGGTTAGGGCGGCGGTTGTCTCGTCCCTGATCAGCGTAAGAAGGTCTGCGTTGCTATGTTGGCGTTTATAGAGGGCAAGGCCGAGAGATATTGCCTCGACGATGACCGCTTGTTCGCCTCCAGATTTGTTCTGA
>JAGRNC010000520.1 GCA_020440935.1 Leptospiraceae bacterium
GGAAATACCGGCTCGCTGTGTGTTCTTTGGGCCCCGGATGGCCGACTGCTGGACCAGCATTATCGGGCCCGGATTCCTGTATGCGCCGGAAGGGCAATGGCTCATCCGGAAATATGACCGGTTGCACCGCGGCCTGAATTAAGCCATGGAGCAACGATTCATCGAGCAGCCGCACTTCGCGCTTGGCAGGATGCACGTTCACATCTACTCGACCAGGCTCGACTTCAAAGAATAGAAAGAATGCCGGGTGGGCTCCGTGAGGTAGTATTTCCCCGTAGCCTTTCTTTACTAGAAAAGAAAGATGCTTTAGCTCCACTGGCCTGCCATTGATCCAGCTAAACTGTCGGTCGCGTCCCGCTCGAAAAAAATCATGATCGGAAATGTAGCCTGTAACAGATATCCCGCCAGCGTGCGAGCTGACCGGAAGCAAATGACTCGCCAGGTTTCGCGTAAATATATCCGCCACGCGTTCGCCGAACTCCTGATTTGCTGGCAAGTCTAGAATCTCGCGATCATCGCGCACCAGGGTCCAGCCCAGATCCGGCCGTGCCAGAGCGAGACGAATGAATTCGCGATGGATCTTCTGGTTTTCGGATTTTTCGGATTTCAGGAATTTCTTTCGCGCAGGAGTGGAAAAAAACAAATCTTCTACGTAAACGCGAGTCCCACGGCTACGAGCAAATGGCTCCACTTCGCCGGTCTCGCCTCCGCGGCTAATAATACGAGCCCCCTGGGCCTCCCCGGTACTCCGCGTTTGTATCTCCAGGTAGCTTACCGAGGCAATGGAAGAAAGAGCTTCTCCACGAAAGCCGTAGCTCAGCACCTCCTCTATATCATCGAGGGTTTCCACTTTCGATGTAGCATGCTTTTGAATAGCCAGAGGCAGGTCTTCTGAGGAAATGCCGTCGCCATTGTCCTCAACGGCGATCCAGTCCATTCCGCCGGCCCTGGTTTCGACGCGAATGTGGCCGGCGCCGGCATCCACGGCGTTTTCGGCCAATTCTTTGACCACCGAAGAGGGACTGTCGATTACCTCTCCCGCAGCGATCCGATCGATGAGCAGGGCCGGAAGCGGCCGGATTCTACTTTTCGTTTTGGCCGATTTCATAAAAACTGGTGGCCGTCAGCCTGAAGTCCGTGGCACGGGACGTAAAGCGGAAAGATCATGAGATTAACAGCTAACTTTAAACTGGCATTCTGGGTAGGAGTAATCCTGCACGTAATCATGGTGTATCTAAATACCAGATTCCTCGATTTTGAATGCCTCAAGGCCGGTTGCACTTCGCATATTTTTGCAGATATGCCTGTCAGTATTCTCTACCTTGCCTTTCCAGATCCGGCCATTATAATTCTTTCTCTTCTCATAGGCTCCGCCCTCTGGGGCATCTATGCCATAGGTTTTATGTGGCTCCTGGAAAAAATCTTCAAGTGAACCGCAAAGCCATCCTGATCGGATTGGGTCGAATTGGCTGGTCGCTAGAAACGGACCCTTTGCGATACCATCCCTGTACCCATGCGGGATGCATTGCATCTCTAAAACGGCGATTCTCCCTGGTTGCTGTTTGCGATTCCAATGCAGAGCAGATGCAGTCCTTTTCGGCGTGGTGGCGCGGAAAGAAGCCCGCTCAGTACAGCGATTTTCGCAATCTCCAGGCCGATCTGCAATCCGGCAACTTGGAGGCCGACTTTGCGGTGGTGGCCACTCCACAGGATGTGCACACCTTACAGGGATGTTCGCTTTTAGGGATCCCGCGTATACGCGACGTTCTAATAGAAAAACCCCCGGGCGAAACGCAATCCGATATCCAAAAAATCAAGAAAGCCTGGAGCAAATCTACGAGCAACCTGTGGATCAATTTTGAACGTCGATTCCATCCGGGTTATGCAAGAGTGCGGCATCTAATTCAAGACGGTAAACTAGGCGAAGTCCGCGCAGTACGAGGAAGAGTCTATTCCGGTGCATCGCCGATCAATGATCACTCTGGTCCATTGCTCCACGACGGAATTCACTGGATCGATTTGATGCTCTGGTTCTTTGGTTCGCCAAAACAGATCTCGGGTATAATCGAGCGCGATCGAAAAAAGCGCGAAAGAGGAACCCACCTACTATTTCGGTATTCGGACTTTGTGGTAGCCCTGGAAACCGGAGCACATTCCAGGTATTTCGAATTTGAAATGGAAATCGACTTTTCCCGAGGACGAATCCATTGCGGAAATCAGGGATTCAAGGTCTGGAAGAGCGCTGCATCCAGACGGTATTCTGGATTTGAAGAATTGCAATCTGCCGCCTTTTCTTTTCCAGCTTCGAATCCCTGGAAGCGGTTGTATCAAGAAATTGCTGATTCCCATGCCAGCGACGTACAAACCAGACGAACGAACCAGGGGCTGGAGGCTCTGGCCTGGGTCCACCGCGCATACAACTCTCTCTA
>JAGRNC010000521.1 GCA_020440935.1 Leptospiraceae bacterium
CCTGTTTCGAAAAGGCCCGGAGTACCAATCCCTATCCATTACCTGGCTTATTGGATTTCAGGGGTTTCGCCTATTAATAGAGACTTTTCTGTTTCACGGGCTATATTCTGCCAAACTGATTCCTTTAGAAATGACTATCCTGGGACGCAATCCTGATCTCCTGATCGGACTAAGTGCGCCCATCGTTGCCTTTCTGTGGCATAAAAAGAAGCTGGGCCCCATGGTAACCGCGCTCTGGAATCTCCTGGGCCTCATTACGTTGATTAATATAGTCGCCACGGCGATTCTTTCGCTGCCCACTTCCTTTCAGGTCTTTGGGCACGATCAACCGAATATCGGAGCCTTGATGTTTCCTTTTGTTCTCTTACCGGCTTTCCTCGTTCCTGCGGCTTTCTTTGGCCATATATATGCCCTGGATCTTCTGTGGAATCGGAATCGGTCGGGCAAGGTGGATTAGAAACCTGAGCCGTTAACAGAGAGAAACATCACAAACGATGGAAACACAGCAAATTCGAAACGCGGGAGCGAATCCCGGCGCACGATAGTCCGATCCGTTGATCGGATGACGGGGGAGATTTGCAGACCACCGAAGGCGAGGATAAACTAAAGCCGCAATCGCCTGGAATCGATGGCATCGATCTCCTTATCGGAAAACCGAGAGTCTTCCTCATCCGGCGATTCCCGATAGTCGCATTGAAAACAAATCAAATCTTCGCCCGGGCCGGAATCCAGTTCGTAGGAAGGAAGGGTCTCGGTCTTTAACTCTCTTAATCGACTCTCGGCAAACAATGGCTGCCCGCACTGAGGGCAGGGTTTGGTCCGCCCTTGCTTTTCGCTGGCATCGATGCTAAATCGATCGTCAAAAACAAAGCACTCTCCTTCCCAGAATCCATTGGGAAATTTCTTGATATAATTAATAATGCCTCCATGAATCTGATACACATTCTCGTAGCCCTTCGATCGCATGAAGGGAACTACTTTTTCGCAACGAATACCGCCGGTGCAGAAAGTAACCATGACTTTATCGCTAAAGCGATCCAGCTCTTTATAAGTGCTTCGGAAATCGGAAAACTTCTGGATTGGCATGCGATAGGCTCCCTTAAAAGAGCCGACCAGTGATTCGAAGTCATTTCGCACATCTACGGGAACGACTTTGCCTTCTTCCATCAGCCGATGGAATTCTTCCGGACTGAGAAACTTGCCCTGGTTTTGATTCCAGTCGATAGGTTCGCCAAAAGTAATGATTTCGGCCTTCACCTTGAGCCTTAGTCGTCGAAATACATAATGATCGCGACCCGTGGATTGCCGTTTAACCTCCACCGGGCGCAGGAAGGCGAATTCTTTGTCCGCATACATGGCATTGAGGAATCCATCCAGGGACTCGGGAAGACCGCAGAAGCCGCAATTGATTCCTTCGGGAGCGATCAGAATCGTTCCGTGCAAATCCCATAGCGCGGCCAGATCCAACAATGCCTGCCCGGTCAATTCGGGGGCTGCAATCGAATGAAAAGCGTAAAAATTAATTACTTCTCCGACGCGGCCTTCGGGATACTTCCTTCGACGTGCCATTCATCCAGCCCATCGGCACGCTATCGTGGTGCAAGCCTAAAATCCAACGATCATTCCGCCGAACCGCTCTTCCAATCATGGTAGGTCAACGCCAACCCAATGAACCGTCGCAGCTCAGTCAGCGGAAGCTTCCCTCTTAAAGGAATCAGGATGCCGCGACTTCCATCGGGCTTCACCCCAACGGGCGGCCGATCGACGAAGCGCTCCATCATTCGCGATTGGCAATGCACCCGCATTGCCACGCCCTCATTCGAGGGGCCAGGCTCCAATCGAATGGTGGTGCCACGACCGGAACCTGCCAGATAAGACGGAAAGCCCCATTTCAGGGTTTCCTCCAGGCCTCCACAATCGGTCTTACTGGCCACTTCGCCTATTAAACCGCGAATGGCAAGGGCCCGTTTGCGAACCTCAGGATCAAATCCATCGAAGGCAGATTTAACTGCCTTCAGGGGCTCCGAATGCAGGGTGACGGACTTTGCCAGACCTTTGCTCTTCGCCGAAGGAACGGCTTTCTTGCCTCTACTCACGTTCCCATTTTGGACAGAAGTCAGAGAGACACAATCATTTCTGAGAATTTCGAACCCTGATCGGCAGAGGCCGGATTTCTCGGCCCTGGCCTTTTCATGAAGATCTCAGGCTTGTTTCGCTTCCGCTTTTTGCAGGGTTGCCAGGACCTTCGCTTGATTGCGATGCATATACCGCCGCACGAATCGCCAGAATCCGGGCGCAAACCGCGAGAGGGCACGAACTAACTTTGCTCGGGCCGGAAATACAATGCTGTGGGTTCCCCTGGCTGCCTTCTGTAGAATCATTGGCACTACCATCTCGGGCGTCAATCCGCTGGTGT
>JAGRNC010000522.1 GCA_020440935.1 Leptospiraceae bacterium
GCTAATAACGCATACGCGGGTATTGTTCAGCAAAGCCTGGTCTTTTGCATTAAGGATGGGCGGAAAGAGCACCGGAAAAAGCGTCAGGGGCAATACTCCGGCCAGGAGAATGCCGGGGGCAATTTTCCAGGCGCTAAGTTCCTCCTCGTGCTCATCCCTTTCATTGCGGCGAAGCGCAACGTAGACCGCAAACAGCCCAATCAAGAACGGAATGGCAGCACGATAGTAGTTCTCAAAGTATAGATCTACGGCGGCAGCAAGTACTGCGATGAAGGCCACGAGCCACTGTGTTCTGCGATGGCCTGTCCTGCCCGAAAGCAGCGCCGCCGAGGCCACAAGAAAGCCAAATAGAGGAAGCATATAATAATCGGCTTTGCGATGGGGAATGAAATGAAACAACGCCACTGCAGCGAATGAAAGCAACAATAGCTGACCGAACTGGACTCCCGGAGTAACCAGAACACGACGTTTTCGCAGCCCGGTCCAGATGCCTGCGCCCAATAACAAAGTCCAGGGCAACGTATAGAGCAAAACCCCTTGCAGAATGATCCATTCGCTCTGGTTTTGATCTACAAACTTAGCAGCATTCTCAAACACGACGAAGTATGCAATGAGCTCCGCCCCCCGAGGGTGATTCAATAGATAGTATCCATAGAGCCCAATGCCCACCGCTGTCGTAACGCCTACGATAAGTGCAGCCCTGGACACGCTTCCCAGTGCTGAAATGTCTATGCCCAGCGACTTAAAGCGCGGGGCAGTACGGTAGATCTGCATGATGGCCCAGGCGCTCAGAAATAGCAGAAAGTAAATCGGTACCAATGGACCTTTATAGAGGTAACTCAGCCCTACAAGAAGGCCCACCGAAGCCAGGCGAAGAACCCCTCCTTTTCGCATCCACAGCGCAAATAGATATACGACGCCCATAATATGGGCTGCCATAATCTGCTCGAACATAAGCAGCCGCCCAAATTTAAGCACGCCCAAAGAGGACAGATAAATAATAGTCCAGAAAAGCGCCTGCCTCGACGGCTTGCCGAACAATCGGAGTAATTCGAATAAAAATAACCCCGCCAGAGCCGAAGAAAGAACCGAAATGAACCGCACCCCTAGAAGTCCCACGTCTACCCCCAGAAACTGGGCCGTTCTTTCGAGACCCATGGAAAGCCAGAACAAAAGCGGTGGTTTGTAGAAATTTACGAATCCATTGAGCTGCGGATACAGCCAGGATCCAGAGGCCAGAGAATCGTGCACCGTAGCTATGTGCATTACTTCATCTCCCTGGCCGGGATTGGAAGTATTGGCTATATTGGGAACAAGTAGCAACAAAGAAAACAAGAGTATGGCGAGCCGGTGAACATAAGGCCTGCCCTGATCCGCATAACCGTACTTTGCTGCGGGGTTTGCTGGCTGTCGAAACCTCTCCGCTTCTTCCAGCGCAACATTGGACGGTACTGACCGAATTCCAGAATCCATTGCCGCCATACTATTTAGTCAGCTAACTAACGGCGATTCCTTTTCCTCAAAACATAGGTAAAAAAAGTGGTCAAATTATGAAGTTCGGTGTCCAATGAAGCGCATGCAAAGAATAGAGCCCGAGGATTTCGAGAGCCTCTCCAGTGAAGAGAAGCTACTCTATGCCGCGTACCGGAGCATCATGGAAAAGGGCTATCAAGCAACTACGTCACGCACCATAGCGGAGTTGGCGGGCGTGAACCAGGGCCTCATTCACCATTACTTTGGAAGTCATGAAAACCTGTTTGCCAGGATGATTTACTGGCTCCATGCGCAGGGGCACCGCGTCGTTGAGCGCGCCGGCAGTCGTCGAGAAGTGCTTCGAATCTTCTGTCAGGTAGGAGCCAAATCTGGGAATTTCGAGGCTGATATTTGTGGGATGGCTCGGGATATGCCGCAGGTGCGCAAAGCGCTATTAGATACCCTGGAATGCAAAAAGAAGGATATTGCCGAAGCTTTCGAATTTGTCGATCCCAATGATGTAACAATCTTTATGGGTGCGCTTCGAGGGGTCCAGATGGAGATGGCGCTCCACGAAGAAACAGATCTGGAGAATTGTCTGAACCGTCTGGGGGATCTGCTTTTAGGTGGTGCCAGTAAGCTGGACGAGCCAATCCACTGGACCACGGAAAATCGATGCATCGCCAGCGATCAGGAACTACAGAAAAAAGTGGCAAAAAGCCGCTAATTTCTTGGTCTTGCATGGAACGCCAGTAGAGCAGAACCGATCGTCCGCCCGCTGGAAAGAATCAGGAGTCTGATGCTAGAAATTCCTGAATTGATTCTGCAATCGTTCGGTATGTTTCTTCGAACACCGCATCGTCCTTTTCCAGCAGAGTACACCGAAAGCCTCTCAAATCAGTCACAAAACTGGAAAGCGGAACAACACAAATATTCTTT
>JAGRNC010000523.1 GCA_020440935.1 Leptospiraceae bacterium
CGATGCGATTACATCCGTGATAGCGGGCCAGCCGATACAGGATGCCTCGCCGCAATCGGCTACATACAGCGCAGTAGGTTTTACCTTCAGGAGTCAGTTCCAGTACAGTAGAGTATGTATCCTGGTATTCGATGTGTAGCGGAAGTCCCCAGGATTCTACGATCTTCTGAAGTGCAGCTGGCTCATGGCCTGGCTGTCCCTGATCCAGATGAACGGGAAATAGCTCAAAGGATATGGGCGCCTTCTTCTGAAACTCCAGAAGAATATGTAACAAAAATAGGCTATCCTTACCGCCGCTCATGGCCACGAGAATTCGATCCCCATCGTGGATTAGATCGAAATCATGAATGGCCTTTCCCACCGACCGATTCATGCCAGCAAATAGAGATTCCGGCGATTTCTGTCCCATGATCTCCACTGCCAATGCTCGGGCTACGGCGGCCAATGTTTTTCTACTATAGACTGCCGTAGAATGCGGCCTGTGAAACAGCCGTCTATGGATTCATCGGTCAAGAATACCGATGAAAGAGCATCAGGTAGCGGCCGAAAATCGGCCCCACCAAAACTCAGTCCAAAGATTACCCGGGGTAATCGCCTGTACCACGGAGGGGACCGGACAAAATTTGCTGCTGCCCTTTTCTGATTCGGCGAGCGGACGCCTGCCCCGATAAAAGCACAATATTGGCCGGGATTGACTTGCAGGATTGCCACCGGCCTGCTGGAATGGGAATCATGTCGGTCCTGGACCAGCTGAAACGGGTAACGCTGGAGAAATACCCCCAGAATCATGCGATTTTTCAGGAAGGGGAGTCGGCCAGCGATTGTATGTACTTCGTATTCGAGGGCATCATCGGCATTTTTCGAGGTCAGGGAAACGAAGAGCGACAGATCAATTCCATCGGCCCCGGTAAGTTCTTTGGCGAAATGGCTTTGATCCGTGCCCAGCCCCGGATGGCCACCGCCCGCGTGATCAGTCCAGAAGCGAAACTGGGTGTGATCAACAAAGCTATACTTTATAAGCTTTCGGGCTCCAGCCCACAGTTCTTGTTTTACCTGCTTCGCCACGCTGTGGATCGCTTGATCAAATCCGAAGACATTTTGCAGAAGCTTACAGAGGAATTGGATCAAGAGAAAGCGCGGAGGGGCCTGAATTAATGTCCCTAAATATCTTCGAATATGTAAACAACCTTGCCACTGCCTGGTACAAGCAGAACGAAGCGATCTTTACACAGGGCGAAGAGTCCGATGGTAAGATGTACTTTGTTTCAGAAGGCGAGTTGAGCGTATCGCGTAAGATCGAAGGGGCCGATTACACCATTGCTACACTGGGTCCCGGAGCTTTCTTCGGCGAAATGGCCATTCTGAACCGAAATCCCCGATCTGCGACAATTCGCGTAGTATCCAAACATGCAAAGTTGGGTTACATAGATGAGCCCATGTTTCTGCGGATCTCGCGAAATGATCCTGTATTCCCATTTTCTCTATTAAAGCTGATTCTGGAGCGCACTGCCGAAGTGGAAGACTCTATCGCGGAGGCGCGGCATCAGTTGCAACAAATGCGTTCCGGTGGATCCAGCGATCCGTACTCTATGGTTTGAGCGAATCGCTTTCGGGCGATGGGCCTTTACGGGACCTTCCAGAATAGAATCTACAGGTTCTCCTAATGTCCTCTGATTACGAAAGCCCATTCACCGCGGTCTGTGCTCGGTGCCCTTTCCGGCCGTAATAAAAAGTGCCGTGCAGGACTCGCGTACGTTCGCAGTATGCCAGACTCCCGGCTCGTTGATGGCATACATTCCCTGTTCCAGCATAACCGAAGATTGGGCGCCATCCTTTTCCTGAATCAGCTCCATGGAGCCGCGAATGCAATACACAACTTCGCTGCCTTCCGGATGCATTTCCCAGCTATCCCAGGATTTCGAAAAAGTGTGCTCGGCCACCAGACGCGCTTCGGCGCCATCGCTGGCATGATCCTGAACGTAGGCGGCGTACCAGTCCATTCCAGTAATGGGGGATTGCACTTCTGCGGTGGCTCCCAGACCCAGATGAATGGGATTGTTCGATAGCTTTCGGGCATCTGACATGCTGACCGTCCTCAGGAATGTAGAAAGGAATTCTTTAAATTCGCTCCCGGGATCATTGTGGAAGGGTAAAGAGGAATAAGCTAGAATTTTTTTAGAGTCAGAACGATATAGCAGCGGCCCATGTATCGTCGGCCCCGACGATCTTGCAAAAAGAAGATTAGAATGTACTGTCGGTAATTGGCCAGATCAATTGGAACCATCTTATGATTCAGATTTTCCGGCGGCTCCAGCGTCAGCCCGTATCCTGCATCTTGCAGTTCTTGAATAATGGCCGATGCGATCTGATTGGAGAATTCCAGAAGCACCGAGTCGGCCATTCCT
>JAGRNC010000524.1 GCA_020440935.1 Leptospiraceae bacterium
GTGGGTATGCCAAAGGAGAGGCTTCTTTGAATTTGATTCTGAATGGCCTGCACAATATCGGGATGTCGGTGCCCACAGATCAGAGGGCCCCAGGAATTGCAGAAATCCAGATACTGGTTTCCGTCCACATCGGTTATTTTGCATCCGTTACCGGAAGCCATAAACACCGGAGTGCCCCCAACACTGCGAAAGGCGCGCACCGGACTGTTGACTCCGCCCGGGAGCACCTCCACGGCACGCTGGAACAATTGCTCGGATTTACTTCGGCTCATCACTTCCATGCTCCGTAGAGCATCCAGGATTTCTACAAAAAAGATGTGGCAAGCCCTATGGACCTGCAATCCTTGTAGTCTTATCCGTAGGACCGGATCATCAATATTATGGCTCAAAAGAAGAATCAAGGCGGCAGAAAAAGGGTAATCAAGTTCATGATCCATGGAGACCAGGTTACCTACACCGGCTTCTTGCTTCTGGACATGGACCGCTCCAACGTCGTCGAGTGGGGCGGCAATGCGGGCTCCGGCTCAGCCTATTCCAGTGTGCCATTGGATTTACCCTGGAAGGAATTCGGAAGCTGGCTACGCACACGCGAATTTCAGGGCCAAATCGATCCCGGGCCTACGACAGATATACAGCGCTTTATTCAGTCCAGAAGCAGCAATATGGTTACTGCGGATCGCATGATCCAATTGTTGAACGATAACAATCTGGAGACTTTGCGCTACGAATGGGAAAGAGACCTGGAGGTAGGCCTCGGAATTCATGATCCCGAATTAGAATTGGTCATCACTGATCTGGACGCAGAAGTCAAAAAGAGCGAAGAGACCCAGGTAGCCCAGTCCGGAATGGCCCTTCAATTTATCATTTCACCGTTTCAGGGAACTCCCTTATTTCGACTGCAAATCGATCAGCGAGTCCATGTTCGCTTCAAGGATGTAAAAAACGTTTCGGTCCAGAATTACTTGAAATCGCAGTCTATCGAAATCAAAGAAAACCGAGCCGAAGCTGTGGGTCGCATAGTTTCCATGAAAAGCCTTCCGGAAAGCCGCGAAACATTGATAAAGATTCAGCTGCCCGGCGGAGGAGAAGGATACATCCAGGAAGAAAACCCTAACATTAAGGTGCGCACATTTGTTCCATCGGCCGAAAAGAAGGATGCATCGGCCATGGGTGGATTCTATGCGGGCGCCAGCCGCGAGATTTCCTTGATGCAATTTGCCATCTTTGGCGGGCTCTTATTTGGACTTTTGCTATTGGGTTCGCTGATCTGGGCTTTGATGTAGGCGCCTATCGCCCTGACTGACGCATCTTCTGGGCTCCAGGATGTGACGGTGTAACCGGTTCAAAAGCGCCGCGAATCGTTAGCATGCGGATACCCTGCCTCCTTGTTTCCATCCTTCTACTGCAATGTAATAACATACCGGAACGCACATTTGCTCCTCCGGCGGATGGAGTCTATCTTGCGGCATCCGAATTAGACGGACTGTATGCATCCTATTCGGGCATTCTGAAAGACTACGTTCGTCAGGGCGATGTGGATTATGAACATCTCTGTAAGGATCCAGACTTTGGCCGAGTAATGAACGGATTTCGCGCGGTGGATTCGTCGACAATCCATACCCGCGAGCAGGGTCTGGCGTTCTGGATCAATGCATACAATGCATTTACTCTGGACGTTATCTGCCAGGGGTATCCGGTGGAATCCATCAACGACTTGCATGGAGCGGGCGGACATTATTCATCGGTCCTGTTGGGCCGCACAATCTGGCAGGCTTATAAATTCCCCATCGGATCGCAGGAATTTACCCTGGATCAGATCGAGCATAAAATTCTTCGCAAGAAGTATTCCGATTTCCGGATTCATGCCGGCATTGTTTGCGCAAGTAAGAGTTGTCCGCTTCTGCGAAGCGAAGCCTTTGTGCCCAAAAGAATCGATGCGCAACTCGATGATCAGATGGAGCAGTTTCTGGCTTCCGAATATCGCAATCGTCTGGAGCCGAGCAGCAAAACCATTTACCTCTCGAAGATTTTTGATTGGTTCAAAGAAGACTTCACTGGCCAGGACCGGTCAGTGCTGCGGGCGCTCTGGAAGTTCATGCCCGCCGACTGGCACGCATCGTTGGTCAGTGTAGAAAATGCAGAGAAACAATGGAAGGTGCGGTATCTTGCTTATGACTGGTCGTTGAACGGTCGCTAGCCTGGCTGCTAGCCGGGCGCATAGAATAGCGAAAGCAAGGATCGGCCTTCTAGAGAAGCGTCCGCATCCAGGTATTTGCTGGTTGCGCGACGGTGCGGGATTCTATTAAGCGTCCTCTGGACCGATCCACATCATAGGGTTATACGCAATTTCCCAGAGATACCCATCCAGATCGGCAAAGTAACCCGAGT
>JAGRNC010000525.1 GCA_020440935.1 Leptospiraceae bacterium
CAGTCGGGCGGCTCGAACCATCAAATTCTTTTCCAGGGCTGGACCCCGCTCGCTTACATTCTCAAAGGCATGGATAATGTTTGCCGGGCCGGTTATTTCATTTCTGGAATAGAAGTGAAAGTCCGGAGAAGGGCGGATTTCGATTTCATCCCCGCGGAAATCGGACGGTTCCTGACCAACCCCGGACAGAGCGCCAATGCGGATGGGCAGAAAGAGACTGTAGATTTGATGCAGCCCCTGCCGGCTTTCCAGCCGGGGGCCTACGGTAAGGCCCAGGTTAATCTTGCAGGGACATTCCACCGGAAATTGAAGGAGGCCCGGCTCAATGCCGGAAGGCACCTGTGCCCCCACCCGGGCAGAACGAGGAAAAGGCGCCGAAGGAGGAGGGAAGGCTTACTTGCTGATCTTTTTCTCTACGAATTTTACGTATTTGCGAGCTTTCGGATCGAACTTGTTTACTTCCATCTTCTCGGTATGCAGCTTGCGGTTCTTGGTAGTGGTATAGAAATACCCGGTACCGGCTGTGGACTCGAGTTTGATGATTTCTCTCATAGATTCCTTTTTTCCTGGCCTGCCGTGGCGTCAATTCACAAATGTAGACCGCCCCTGGGCAGCCGCGCCGGCGCGACGGCAGGCCCTTTCTCAAAGCTTCCCGGGTGACTTGCTGTAGCGACGGCCCAATTGAATCGATTCCTTCTAAAGGTAAGTGAGAACAGCCCTGAAAGCGGTCGGCTGGAAAAAACATTTGACCGGCGGAAAGCTCGTTCCGCCATTTGGAAGAATCTGTGTCTAGTTTTCGATAGTGTAAGTTAGCCCGGATAGAGCCCCAATATGTATACAAGATCGATTCTTATTATTTCCCTGATTGTTCTGGTCTTCCCTCTGCTGGCGGAGGTCCCGGAAAAGCCAGCCAAGCCCAATAAGCCCGCAAAGCCAGGAAAAACCCAGACAACCGAGGTCTCGCCCGCTCAGCCGCTCCCGGAGACGGACGAGATCCCTGAAAGTTGGAGGATTCCAGAATCTCCCATAGACCGGTACGTTCAACTCACCGAGGAGGAGCTAGCAGAATACCGACGGTTCAACTGGAAGTTTGGCCGAATAAGTGGTCGTGGCCCTAATTCTCAGCCCATTTTGGCATATATCACAAAAACACAGTTTCGAATTCTGAGCCGGTTCTTCAATCAGCAATATGAGGGTGGCATGCGACAGGCCTCTCGTTACATTCTACATTCATGTGAAATGTTGTACGTCGATACAGATGCGTTTTCAGTTAGTGTAGAGGATTTTGAGCAACGACACCTCAATGAGATTTGCCCGGAGAACAAGAGCGAGCAGACGGGTCATCCCGAAAATGGCTTTCAACGCATAGTTATTCATGGAACGATGTACACCATTGATCGCCACGACAATAACGACTACCCGATCAAAGTTGCGCCCATGTCGGGTCTGAACGTAGACGAGCTTGTATTTTCGAGGATCACATTTGCATCCCTCGATGGAATTGAATCCATCAATGTGAATAAGTTACGCTTTCGAGGGTGCAACGTGACTGCAACCGAGTTGCTCAAGTTGGAAAGACTCATCAAAGCCAGACCTTCTGTTGAAATTGACGTTGGGTTGCAGAAATCCTCTGTATGCGCCGACAATCGCGTGCGGGATCTATTTCGTAAGTATCCCGGGATCAAATACAGATGCGCTCCCAAATAGGGATGCACCGGTATCCGGCCAGACAGTGTCTTTGCGGACGGTCGGCCCGCTGGTTCAATTCACAATCAGCTTGCGTAGAAGCTCCCTTTCTTTGGCATCGAAGTACTTCTCGTTTTCGGCCATGATGGTTTTTACCATGTCCGAACTCATATAGTCGATGGTGCGGGAGTAGGCGACATCGTTGTAGGGCTCATACCATTGGAAGATGTAGCCGCCGGGTTTTTCCCAGATATCGGCGCCGCGCATGGTTTCCTCATCAACTGTGGACCGAGTCTTTTGACCGTAGGTCTTTTCCAGTTTTTCGCCAATCCATTTGGACTGAATAAAAGGCAGGATGACTTTTACATGAAAAAGCCGCCCTTCCATGGTATCGTACTCTTCCCGGGTAAGTTGATGATTGTTCAGTTGAGCCACATTCAGCGGGCTTTTGTAGAAATTGTATCTATAGAGAATATCGTTTCTTTTTACCAGGATGTAGCGGTCTTCCACGGCCATGACAATCTCGATTCTTTCCGGAGTGTTGGCGGCTGTAGCCAGATCCTGAAAGCGTTTCTTCACTGCGGAGTAATTGCTCATCCAGGGGGTGTCAGCAAATCCGTTGAGCTCCGCATTCCCTGCGTCTACAGCAGGCTGCTCAAAGCCGCCCGGGGCTTCGGCAAGGATGATCTCTCCTTCGTCC
>JAGRNC010000526.1 GCA_020440935.1 Leptospiraceae bacterium
CGCAGCAGCTAATGGAGCATTACTGGCCTGGACCACTTACCATTCTACTGCAACGGGGTTCAAGGATTCCAGATGCCGTTACGGCGGGTTCGGAGCTATGCGGCTTTCGATTGCCCGATCATGAAATGACCCGAGAGATCATTGAGTTGTGCGATTTTCCTCTGGCCATTCCCTCCGCAAACAAATCCGGTCGCACAAGTCCGGTTACTCCGGCGATGGTGTTGTCCCAGCTGGATGGAGAGATCGCTGGAATTGTGGATGGTGGCCAGTGTTCGGTGGGCCTGGAGTCCACGGTTGTGGCCATCGAGGGAAATGCTCTACGCATCCTTCGTCCCGGATTAATCGACGCTGCACGCCTTCAGGCCGATGGATTTGAAGTGCTTACAGAAGGCAGCGCGCCCAGCGCGGCCCCCCGAAAAGCGCGAACCGCCAAGAAAGCGTCGGGTTCGGTGGCCACCGCCCTTCCGGAGGCAAAAAAAGAATTGATGTCCCCGGGTTTGCTGCCGGTGCATTACCAGCCCGATGTGGACTTATTTCTGATCGAAGAATATGCAGCGGAAAATCTGAATCCGGGCTTTCCCCATGCTTCTTACGAAACCGTGGCGGTGCTTAACCTCGGTAGCGAGCCCATAAGACTGAGCCATTTCTTACCCATTCGATTATGCGAGAATGCATTGTTGCGTAATCGACCTACCGAAGAAGAGGCAATGCATAATCTGTATCTGGATCTGTATGAGCTGGCACGGAAATCCGACGTGCTGGTCGTTGTTTGCCCGTCTTACGCCAGCCCTGCTCTTCTGGACCGACTTCGCAGAGCAGCTACAGGCATCTATGCCGATCGTAAATGGTCCATTCGACGGGAAAACCTCACCGTTTAAGACCGCCTGGATTTCAGACGTACCTCGCGATGAAAAAAGGACGCTGCCGGATCGGCACACTGGTTACTCTGATGTATGACGCTTTTGCTAATTTCCGTTGACAATGTGACATAATCAAGGTTCGTTCCCGTATGACCGCTTTGCCAGACCCGACCTTTCTGGACGATGTGGCGGCATTCTTTCATACATTGCAAGACACCATTACCTCCGGACTGGAGTCTATTGAGAAGGACCATGCCGCGCAATCGGGCAGCATGGCCGCTCAATTCGAAGAGGACTCCTGGAACAGTAGCGAATCGTCTATAATAAGCGGTGGCGGAGGAAGGACTCGGATCATCCAGAATGGATCCCTCTTTGAAAAAGGGGGCGTTAACGTATCCGACGTAGTGGGCACGTTTCCATCGGACTTCGCAAGCACAATGCCTGGGAACTCACCGCATTTTCGCGCCAGTGGTATTTCTCTGGTAATCCATCCCTTTCATCCGCTGGTTCCCACAGTTCATGCAAATTTTCGATTCATTGCCCGACTCTCGGCCCCCGAAAAAGGAGCCGCGCTGGAAAGCCTGTGGTTTGGGGGCGGAGCCGACCTGACCCCCTACTACCTCTTCGAAGAAGATGCAAAACATTTCCATAGTACCTGGAGGGATGCCTGCCAGCGACATTCCAACGTTGCAGATTATGCAGAAATGAAGGAACATTGTGATCGGTACTTCTATCTAAAACACAGGGAAGAGTCCCGGGGCATCGGCGGCATCTTTTATGATTACCGGCAGGAGAATCCGCAGGCTTTGTTTGAATTCACAAAAGATGCAGGTGGATCATTTCTTGAAAGCTACGAACCCATTGTCCGCCGTCGAATGCATGAGGATTACTCCAGAGAACAGAAGGAATTTCAACTGTGGCGCCGTGGACGATACGTTGAATTTAACCTAATTTATGATAGAGGGACTTTGTTCGGACTTAAGACCGGAGGCAGAATTGAATCCATTCTAATGAGCCTGCCCATGCATGTGATGTGGAAATACGACTATCGTCCGGAGCCGGGCAGCCCGGAGGCCAGATTGATCGACGTACTGAAAAGACCGGTGGACTGGTAAGGGAAAAAGCAATGATAGAAAACCAGACAGAACCCCGAACCATATTCATTGGCGATGTGCACGGATGCTTGAAAGAGCTGGAGCTCATGGTCGACAAATTGCAGATACAACGCAATGACCGAGTCATTATGCTGGGCGATTTGATCAACCGTGGGCCGGATCCGGCAGGCGTTGTGTCCTTTGTATACGAGAATGGATTCGAATGCCTGTTGGGAAATCATGAAGAAGAGTATCTCCATCACTTTCGCGGAATGGAACCGTACCGCGGCCTGCATAATTCCATCGGAAGCCAGAAACATGAATGGATCGAAAACCTTCCGCTCTGGATTGAGACCGATGACTTCCTGGCCGTCCATGCCGGCCTCAAACCAAATACGCATCCGGCGAATACGGAGCGT
>JAGRNC010000527.1 GCA_020440935.1 Leptospiraceae bacterium
CAATGCATCTACATTGATCCTCCCTACGGGATCAAATTCAACTCCAACTTCCAGTGGAGCACCACCAGCCGGGACGTAAAGGATGGAAACAGAGATCACGTCACCCGGGAACCGGAGCAGGTTAAGGCCTTTCGCGACACCTGGCGCGACGGTATCCATTCCTATCTGACCTATCTGCGGGATCGCCTTACCGTGGCCCGGGATCTGCTGAAAGACTCCGGCTCCATCTTTGTGCAGATCGGCGATGAGAATGTGCATCGGGTGCGCGCGCTGATGGATGAGGTGTTCGGAGAGGAGAACTTTGTTAGTGAAGTCGCTTTCACGAAGACTACAGGCTTGGGAACAAATCTACTAAGTTCTCGGTACGACATCCTTCTTTGGTACGGCAAGAATAAGAATGAGGTAAAATTTCGCCGACCATACGTAAGCAAATCACATGAAGAGGGCACAGCAAGCACCTATTCTTGGATCAAGGACCAGTCGGGTGATTATCGAGCATTGAAGATTAAAGAGCAAGTAAACTTTGAAATTCCGACGGGGTATCGGTTATACAAACCGGACAACATCACTTCCCAAGGAAATTCTCCCATCACGATTCCCTTTGAAGGCAGGTCATACACCGTGAAGTCGAAAACAACAGAGCTGGGAATGGATCGACTGGGGAAATCGGGACGTTTACACAAGGCGAAGAACAGCATTCAATACGTTCGTTTCTTGGACGACTTTTCTGTTGTGCAAGTCTCCAACCTATGGGGCGATACCGGTACGGGTGGGTTCACCGATGAAAAGGTTTACGTTGTCCAAACTGGTTCGAAAACAATCCAGCGCTGCATACTCATGACCACCGATCCCGGGGATCTGGTGCTGGATCCTACCTGCGGATCCGGCACAACAGCCACGGTATGCGAACAATGGGGCAGGCGCTGGATCACCGTAGACACCTCCCGCGTGGCGCTGGCCATTGCACGCTCTCGCATCATGGGGGCGCGCTATCCCTACTATCTACTGGCCGATAGCAAAGAAGGACTGCAAAAAGAAGCGGAGGTGTCTCGCACCACGGTAAAGGACCGACCGGTAAAAGAAGACATTCGCCAGGGATTCGTCTACGAAAGGGTGCCGCATATTACGCTTAAGTCCATAGCCAACAATGCAGAGATCGATGTAATCTACGATAAATGGCAGGAAACCCTGGAGCCGCTGCGAGCCGATCTAAACAAGGAACTGGCTGTGAGCTGGGAGGAGTGGCAGATCCCCAGAGAGCTGAAAACAAAGAGCGAAGCAGAAAAAGAAAGGACCGGCAAATCGAAGAAATCCAAAGACGATACGGAATGGCCGGTAAAGATCAGCGATAAAGCCAAAAAGCTACACGAAAAATGGTGGGAGGCGCGCATCGCCCGTCAGAAGGAAATCGATGCATCCATCGCCGCCCAGGCCGATCAAGAATATCTGTATGATCGCCCGTACGAAGACAAATCCAAAGTGCGCGTGGCCGGGCCGTTTACGGTAGAGAGCCTTTCGCCGCATCGAATGCTGGTGGTGGATGCAGACGGCGAAGTAATCGATCCGCTGAAAAAGAAGATGCCCCAGGCGGCAGGCACGGGCGATGCCCAGGACTTTGTACAGATGGTTCTGGACAATCTACTTACGGCCGGTGTGCAGCAGGCAGAGAAGTCCGATCGCCTGGAGTTCCATTCCTTGAATGCCTGGCCTGGCGAATATGTATGCGCAGAAGGCAACTACTCGGAGGGCAACAACGATCGCCGGGCCGGTGTATTCGTGGGTCCGGAATTTGGCACGGTGTCCCGGTCCGATCTTGTGGCCGCCGCCCGGGAAGCTGCGGATGCAGGATTCGATGTGCTCATTGCCTGTGCCTTCAACTTTGATGCCCATGCCTCGGAATTCGACAAGCTGGGCAAGGTGCCGGTGCTGAAAGCCAGGATGAATCCGGATCTGCATATGTCTTCGGAACTCAAGAACACCGGCCAGGGAAATCTATTCGTGGTCTTTGGAGAGCCAGACATCGAGATTCTGCCTGTCAAAGGCGGAGCCAAAAATGCCGAGCAAATCCAGGTGAAGGTGCATGGAATCGATG
The DNA here is from genome assembly GCA_020440935.1 of Leptospiraceae bacterium. Lineage (GTDB taxonomy): Bacteria > Spirochaetota > Leptospiria > Leptospirales > Leptonemataceae > UBA3465. The sequence continues at coordinate 2,093 of JAGRNC010000527.1, forward strand.
TATTCAAGCCCCAGACCGGCGAAATCGTAAGCGGCGATGCAGACAGCATTGCTCTTTGGTTCATAGACACCGACTACAACGAAGAAAGCTTCTTTGTTCGCCAAGCCTACTTCCTGGGCGCCAACGATCCCTACAAGGCGCTGAAGACCACCCTGAAAGCGGAGATCAACGAAGATGCATGGAGCACTCTGAATAGCGATGTTTCCCGACAGTTCGCAAAGCCGGAAGGCGGACGGATTGCAGTGAAGGTTATCAATCATCTGGGGG
>JAGRNC010000528.1 GCA_020440935.1 Leptospiraceae bacterium
CAAGCTTCTGCTGGGGCTCCACCGGAAGGCGTTTGAGTCCCAGTATGGCATCTTGCCAGAATCTGTCCAGATTGCGGGGAAGTTTAAGCTCGGGCAAAGCCTGGTAGCAATCGTCGAAGGTAGGCTTGCGTACGGCCATTGCGGAATGAATTATTTTACCCGATGGCAGGTAAAGCAAAGATTTTCCTTAGGCCGATACTATAAAGGACGCCTCTGGAAGTCGCATCGGATAATGCAGTACCCTTAGGTCGTATAGCAAAGGATGTACCGGACAACGTTCTTTGCGGCGGCGGGAAGATCAGGAGTAATTTATGGATTTTGACATACTGGCCGAATTGAGCCAGCCGGTGGAATTTCAATCCGGAGAAAAGATATACGAAACAGATTATACCATTGGGGATCCATGCGCCTACCTAATTCTGGATGGCGATGTGCGGGTAATTCGTAAATATACTCCCTTGAAAATGGAAACATTCGAATACACCCAGGGCGATGTATTCGGAATGCTCGAAGTATATCTGGGAACCGCACGCATCACCGATGCAGTGGCGCGCACCGGAGTGCGAGCCCTGGGGTTTAGCAAGGTGCACTTCGAACGGGCCATGGTTTCCGACATTTCTTTTGCTCTACAGTCCATTCGAGTACTATCCAAAATGCTGCGTCAGATTAATGGGCATATCAAAGAGCTTCCTTATCAGGGGACGGGGGCATGAACATAAACAATCACGATTACGATCTAATCAAGCTTGGCTTCGAAGGCGAGCAGGCGATAACAGCGGATCTATTCTTTAAATACGGTCGAACGTTCCAGGCCCGCCAGATTATTTTGCGCGAAGGCGATAAGGGAAACGAAGTATATCTGATTATTGCCGGTAAAGTCGTGGTTACCGAACGAGTAAACCAGGGCAAATACCGAGTCTTGAACAGCCTGGGCCCCGGCGAAATATTCGGAGAAATGGCCATGCTCGAAAATGCGCCGCGCTCGGCGACTTTGATTGCGGCCAGCCCCACAAAGCTATTGTCCCTTACACAGGAGAACTTTGAAAAGATTTTCCAGAGTCATCCGAGGTGGGCCTTTAAGATTCTTGTAGCCCTGGGACGAAGAATCCAGAGCGCCTTTCGTCAGGTAGAAGGCTACTACCGGGGCGGCAACAATCAATGATTCCCGATGGGGCCCACACTTCTACGATTCAAAGATTTATTCTGCGAAGTCTTCCTGTTTCGCAGATACTGCGACAGTGGGCCGGAGTTCGGGATTTGCAGTGGAAAGAAGAAGAATCTTTGCCGCCGCGTATTCTGGAACGCCTGAACGAACTGGGCTGGATTGCTCGCGACGGTGGGCCGCTTCTGGGCGATCGAAAGCGTTGTCGGGCAGGGCTGATTTATCGTAAACGTACCAACGGCTCTGTATCGGCCGCGGAATACATCACCGACCTGAAAGACCATCTCAAATCCTGCGGAAGACGAAGCGATGACTTTGTCATTTTTCGCCCGGGTCAGCTGAATCTAAGCTACAACGTAGAGCCCGATGCGCAGCCATTGTTCTTTTTGTTCTGGGCTCCGGAACGTCCGCCCCTGGAGCGACTACTGGGCGGTAGACAGAAGTTACCATTTACTCTTCTGGCCGAAGGCGGACCTGCAGCGGAGGCGGAGCCAGCATCCGTGGCGCGTAAAGGCCCATCGCTGCCCAGTTCGGTGGCCGAAGAGCATGGGGACTGGCCCGAGGAGAGCATTCAAGATGTTGCCTGGAAAGACCAGGGATTTTGCCGGTATGCGCTCCTGGGCTCCACCCGCGGAAACCGAAGCTTTAAGTTCTTCATCAAATACAGTACCGACCACTTACGAGTGTTCCTGTTTTCCAGCGCCGAGGAAATATCCGAGGACTTTCTTGGAGCCATGTTTGACGCTCTGGGCCACCATGACGATCCGGTGCAAGGGTATCTGGAACAGATTCGAGTGGCCGTGCCGAGAGATATCCTGGGTCTTTCGCTGAGTTTATCCGCCGAAGGTTTATTTGAATACTGTGGATTTGGCCTTACTCCTGCATTGCTGCGCAATGGTCGGGCGCCCCGCAATCTGCCAGATTTGAAAAGTTACTATAGAAAGTTTCCCTCCCACCGCTGGAGAGTGGCCCGCGGCCGGCTGAAAGCGGGCGATCGAATCCTTCTATGTCCTTCCACCATGCTATCTTCGGAGCTGGATGAGTTTGCGATCAAGCTCCGCTCCGGCAGACAGGCATCCAGCTGGCTTCGATCGAAAAGTCTGGGCAAGGCCCTTCTACTGGAATCTCGCCCATTTTAAACAGAAATCCACTCTCTGGCCGTTGGCCAGAGACTTCCCGCCAGGTTCCAGTC
>JAGRNC010000052.1 GCA_020440935.1 Leptospiraceae bacterium
GGCCCTACCAGAGCCATGCATCGTACGGCATCCCTGGCCCGGCCCGACGCCGCCACCATGGCCAGGGAACCCGAAAAAGATGCAGAAAACACCCCTACCGGACCGCGGCCCTCCATCCGGGATAGAGAAAGTAGATCGTCCTCCATTTGATGAATGCAGCCGGAATCGATGGTAAGCTTCTGGATCTCCGGATAATGGGGAAGAATTACTTCGTAGCCGTTGGCGGCGAATGCGCTGGCAAGCACATGAATCCTGGGATCGGTATTTCCCTTTGCGGTCATCCCGTGCACAGCAAGCAATGTCCCCCGGATATTTCCGTCTTCGGGGATTACCCGTAGGGCCGTTCGACCACCGAGGGTGATTTGAGATTGCTTGCCAGAGGAACGCTTTTCCAGGAACATGCGGATAACAACGCTGAGCGCTCTGAAATACGCAGGCATGATACAGACAGATCTGCCGCGCCGCAGGAATCAATACAGATTTATGACAACGGATAGTTTGGATCAGATGGCAAAGGATGAAAGGCTGGGCTGCCTTTACCTCACCTTTCTGAACCGTCCATCGGGGCTTAGCTTTGAACAAATCCGATCCCTCATGCCCATGGCCTACCGGGGAGAACCTGAATCCGCCCGTCGAAAGTTCGAGCGGGACAAGAACGACCTGCAAAAACTGGGACTCTGGCTACGACACTTTGCGGATGGAGAAGTACTCCCGGATGGTCGAACAGCCACCGGCCATGTATATATCCCCGAACAGGGTTTTCATTGGCTGGGCGACGTAAAATTGAGCGAAAAACAAAGAAACGGGCTGGCAAACATTCTTGCCCGATCCCTGCAAAGAGAATCTTCCGAATCGGTGCGCAACAATCTAACTTCGCTCTACATAAAGCTGTTCTATAATAACCTGCCCGATTCCGAAGTCAGAGAAACCGATGGTCTTAGCGAAAGCGAACCGCTGGAATCTCAAATCTTGAGCACCGTTCAAGAAGCGCTTCTACAGAAAAAGAAGATCCAGGTCAATTATGCGCCGGCCAGCGGCAAGGTGGAAGATAGGATACTGGAAAGCCGGGGTTTGCTTTTTTATCGGGGCCGCTGGTGCCTTGTGGCCTACTGCGCCGCTACAAAAGACAATCGATATTATTATCTGGAGCGTATGCAATCGGTGCGCTTGCTCGATGAGGCCTTCAAGCCCGAGAAAGGGTTTAATCTTAAAGACTATTCGTTGCACCCTTTGAGTATTCGAATCCATGATCCCGTAGAAATTGATTTGAAAATTCATGAAATCCATAGACCGGCCTTCGAGAACTTTCTCACCGGTTATTCCAGGGCAAAGGCCCACGGTGGGGGATTTCGAATTCAATGCACCAATGAGCGAGCGCTATTTCGCTGGCTACTGCAGAGGCCCGAAAGTCTGCAAAGTCTGGATCCGGATTCGGCCGCACGATTTGAAGAGTTCCTGAAAGAAATCAAGGAGCTGTATCAATAAGTTATGGCGGCCACCGAAAAACTGAAGCGATTGCTGCAGCTGATTCCCATGATGCATGCAAATCCAGGAATAAAGATCGAAACTTTACTGCAATGGAGCGGCTACAAGAATGAGCGAAGCTTCTCAGATGATCTCAATCGACTAATTCTTCTGGGAGTGCCGCCATTCTCTCCAGGCGACTACGTCGATCTATACATCGACGACGATGGGCGCGTATTCCTGGATTTTCCTCAGGGGCTGGAACGACCGTTGGCGCTGTCTCCGGAAGAATGGAGCACACTGGCTCGGCTCATTCAATCGAGCATGACATTGCTGGACGACCAAAGCCCTGGTCAGGAAGAACTGGCGGCCATCCTGGAGCAAATTAGCGATGTACCGGTTCAATTCCAGAAAGCCCCAACGGCGGACCAGAGTCGTCAGACAGTCGAACAGGCTATTGCCGGGCGTAAGCAGATTCGTTTTCCCTATCCCGATCGCGAGAAAAAGGAGATGAAGGACCGGACCATCGATCCCTGGGCAGTCATCGCACAAAGCGGATTGTTTTATGTTGTAGGTCGCGATCATGCGCGCAATGAACCGCGCTACTTTCGCCTGGATCGGGCGGGGACTGTGGAAGTCTTATCTGAGGAACGCGATGAAGATCCTCCGGCTGACCTGCGTAGCATGATTGCATCATCGTATATTCGAAATCCCCTGGAAACCAACGAAGAAGCGCTCATTCGCTATCAGAAATCGGCCGAAAAAAATCTCCAACGGATCATTAAGCTTAAATCCATCGAAACGGATTCCAATACCGACTGGAATACGGCGCGATGTTCCATTCGAGACCGGGCCTGGTTCAGGGAAGTCATCCGATCCTTCGGAGAAACGATTTGTATTCTGGAACCAGAAGATCTGCGTCAGGATTTAATGGAAGATGTAAACAACCTCCTCCACAGGGTAAAGAATCCGGACTGAATTCCGGACCGAAGCGCTTCTAGATTCCGGTCAGCCTGCCGAAAATAAGGTTGTGAGCCCTATTTCGGAGTACAGCCGCTATCTGGAAGATTTCCGTCGAAACCTGGAAGTGGAACGCGAGCTTTCGCCGCATAGCGTAAGAGCCTACATGGCCGATCTGGAAGAATTCCTGGGCTTTCTTGCATCCGAACAGCTGATCCCCGAAGAGTGTGATCAAAGAGTATTGCGCGCCTTCTTTACGAAGCGCACAGGCGTAGATTTCTCGCGAAAAGTACGATCGAGCGAACCTGTGCTCACAGGCAAATCGGCCAGGCGAAAATTGTCCGCCCGAAGTCAGGCAAGAAAGCTTTCCACATTGCGATTGTTTTTTCGGCAACTAATGAAGGCCGGTCGTATTCAGTCCAATCCAGCCCGGGATCTTCCCTCGCCCAGATTTTATCGCGCCCTGCCCGGTGTGCTCCGCCCGGGGGAGCTCGAGAACGTCCTGGAAGCGCCGGCGGACGATTCCATGCCCCGTCGACTCAAGAAGGAAGTGGGCGAAGCAGTGCGTCGTAGAGATCAGGCAATTTTCGAAACCCTGTATTCCAGCGGGATGCGAATCTCCGAATTGCTTTCGCTAAAGGCGCACGAACTGGAAGGTCTTCCGGATCGGATCAAGATTACCGGTAAAGGGAGCAAGCAGCGCATCGTTTTTCTGGGTGAGGAGGCAAGGAAAGCGCTAGAGAATTACCTGGAGCTCCGAAGCGTCCTCCGTCCCACCGACGATGCATTATTCTGTAATTCCAGAGGCGGTGCCCTCACCGACCGCGGCGTGCGCGATCGAATGCAAAAATATGCCCGGCGGCTGGGAATGAACCGGTTGCATCCGCATAAGCTTCGGCATTCTTTTGCCACGGATCTACTCAATGAAGGAGCCGATATTCGGGCGGTCCAGGAGATGCTGGGACATAGTAGCCTTTCCACCACGCAGATCTACACGGCCGTTAGCAAGGATCGGCTCCGGGATGTGTATCGTAATTGCCATCCCAGGGGCTCCTGATTCCGATTCTGCTTGTTTTCAGACAGCGGATTTAGAAATTGGCCTTTCGGAGGATCCAATGGCCGACCAGGAAGAACAGAAGAAAAATAAGAAGATTAATCGTATGAGCCTTCAGGAAGTTACCGATGCGCTCAAAAAGACCGAAGAGCATATGAAAGGCGATACCAGCCAGTATGCACAGGCTCTGATTGCCCGAAAAGCTGAGCTAGAAAGCAAGTAATCCAATACCCTCCGCGAAACGCTGCGCAATCCTGCGCGGCTAACCCAGGGCATCAAACAAAGCGCCAGATCCTGTGGCAATCTCCTCATCCGTTCTCGGAATGGGAGCTGTCATGTACAGGATCATTTTTATATCTCTTTCACTGAGAACCTGTTTCATCCGCTCCTCAAGGGAAACCGTAGAATGACGGAGCAAAAACTCCTTTTCCTTTTCTTTGAGGCTGGTTTTTGCCTCCTCGGTGCGAGTTTCCTCCACAGGATGCTTTTCTTCCTCTCCGGGCCTGCGCATGGGCATAAGGTCCGGTTGTGCTTCCTGCACCTCTCTGGGCCGGCCGGGTTGATAGCCGGACACTGTTGTTGTTCCAATTGAACCAACCATCGTATGCCTCCTCTATTCCAGTCGGAACCATGAGGACAAACTTTACGCCCTGGCGCCGGGTTTTTCCAAAAAACCGCGCACCGGCAGGGATTATGTCTGCTTCGCGGCCTAAATCAAGGAAATCCAGAATCTACCGAGCTTCCACAGGCCGCTTCAGCAAACTTTCGCCTGCAGGCGTTCTATCCATTATTTTAGGGAAAACCGCCGAATTGTCAAGTTCGGTAGTTCAAATTCCGCTATTTCTTGAAGTCGAGCAACTGGTAGCTAGACCGTGATCCTTGCTCATCGGAAGATAAAATGCGGCCATAGACCTGGATTTCATCACCCGCCTCGAGGGAACGCAGTGCCTTTCTTTTTTCTTCGTTGGTTCCAGAATAGCTCAAAGTAAGGGTACGATCCTGCGCCTCCACTTCCAGATGCAGTCCGGGCCCATCGCCCATGACTTTATGAACTGTGGCCGGCCATAGAAAGACCGCATCCCGGTAGCTAAACGGATCGCTATTGATTTCGGCCAGAGTAATGGTATCGCGAAAATCATCCATGGAGGGCAGCGGGATGGACTGACGAAGGGACCGTGCCCGCTCACGAAAGATAAAATCGATGTTTGATCGCTCCAGTCGACCCAGCATTTTCCGCGCCTGATTGATTCGACCATCCTCTATGGCCGCCCGGGCCTTTTCATACTCGGCCACTGCATCTTCCTTGGAATCATAGCGAAATGGAAAATCTCCGGCCTCGGGAGGCAGCACGGTGCTCTGGCCCGGCGGTAGCGGCAGATCCGAGTCGTCCAGATTTAAGGGTATGGGCGAATAGCCCGAATACAACATGCCAGCTACCCCAGCCAGCGCCAGGACGGCCAATCCGCCCATCCAGGCCCATCGTCTTCGACCTTTGGCGGTTGCATCAGCAAGGTCCGGATAGGCCTCGCGCAGATCTCCGTCGGCGGCGGACTTCCATTGAATGGGTCCCAAGCCAGCGCTCTTTTTCCCTCTTTTGTCATCGGAGTATCCAGGGGAAAGATCCTCCTGCAAATCGCTTTGCCGACCTGCACTCCGACGCCTTGCGGGATCCGGTGTAAGTCCAGGAAAAAAGTCGAGGATTCCGGCGCGCTTACGGGAATAGTCCGCGAATCGCTCAGGTTCTTCTTTGAGTTGCTCTATTAAAGCATCGCAGCGTGTATCGGAGGGGTCCAGTTCCAGGATGGAAGTAAGCGTAACCAGCGCCTCTTCCGGATGCCTGGATTGCATTTCTAGATAGGCGCGAATGTAGCGGGTGCTCACCGAATCGCCGGAAACTTCCAAAAGCTCCTGATAGTACTTTCGCGCCTGCTGTATATGACCCAGTCCAAAGAGAGAAATGCATGCATAGTACAGGAGCCAGCCTTTTCGTTCTCCCGAAATGGACTTACTTTCCAGTTCTTTGCGAAGCGCTCGAAAGGCATCGCTGTATTCCGCCCTTCGAATTAGATCAAGAGTCTTTTCGCGACTTTCCATCGTGGTTATCCCAGGGGATCTGCCACGTCCAGCACGCCTGCATGCACAAGCTGGGAAACCAGCGAAAGCAAAGCCAGACGATAGCCCGCGGTTCCTGTGCCGACTATTAGGCCTGCGGACACGTCGCTTAGATAAGAATGATGCCTGAAATCCTCTCGTGCATACACATTGGATATGTGAACCTCGATGAATGGTAAATTGACTCCCAAAAGCGCATCTCGAATGGCAACACTGGTATGCGTAAATCCCGCCGCATTGATAATAATTCCAGCCACAGGTTCCATGCGCGCAGATTGGATGCGATCCACGATGCCGCCTTCATGATTGGATTGAAAAAAATCCATTCGCACTCCCAGTTGCTTCCCCTGCTCATCCAGCTTAAGATGAAGCGAGTCCAGAGTGTCCGAACCATAGATTTCTTTTTCTCGTTCGCCGAGTAAATTCAGGTTTGGTCCCTGAATGACCAGAACTGTATTCTTTCCATCTTCCTGGTTTCTGGCCGTGAGCTTTTCCATATCTTACGTTGACGGGCCCCGGCCCAGAAGATCAAGCGAGAATCCCTAGCCGTATCGTTCCTTTTGCTCTTTCCAGGCCTTCTCAAACTCGGATTCCTGCACGGGCACAGACAACTCCAGTCCGTTCTCGGTCATTAGAACAAAACGAATCTCGCCGCCCACATTCTTCTTATCAAATTTCATATGTTGCCACAGCTGTTCCGATTCAAAACCCGCCGTATCCATGGGCAGATTGAGCTGCTCCATCAATACCAGATTCTTTTGCAGTTCGTCCCGGGAAAATCCATGATAGCCAGAAAGCAACAAGGCCGTAACCAGACCGCGACTTACTGCCTGACCATGCGAAAAACGCGAATAATCGCTGAGAGATTCGATGCCATGCGCGGTCGTATGGCCAAGGTTGAGGCAGGCCCGCAGACCCGATTCTTTCTCGTCCCGCGCCACGACAAAGGCCTTGACCGACATGGATTCCAGGATCCTGGGCGCCAGGGTTTCCGGCTCCTTGATCGAATTTGCGCTATCCATTAGTCGCTGTCGAACCTGTCCTGAACTTTCGAGCATTGCATGCTTGGCCATCTCAGCAAGCCCGCAGGCCCATTCATCATCGGGCAAGCTTTGGAGGCTTCCCAGGTTGCACCATACCGCAGAGGGATGATAGAATGCTCCTACCATGTTCTTTCCTTTGCCGGTATTCACGGCCACCTTACCGCCTACGGAGGAATCCACCATGGAAAGCAGCGTCGTAGGTATCTGCACAAATGGAATTCCCCGTAGAATCGTGGCGGCCACGAATCCGGCAAAATCTCCCACAACTCCGCCCCCCAGAGCCATTAGGAGGCTACGGCGGTCCACACCGCCATCAATCAGCCGATTGAATACGGGCCCCAGGGAGTCCAGGTGTTTGCCCTTTTCTCCGCCCGGAAACGTAATGAGCTCCAATGGACAATCTACTGCGGAGCCTAGAAATTCTTGAAAGGCCGCGCCGAACTGTTTGCTCAGAGACTCTTCGGTTACGATAAAAATTCGCGAGGGCCGTAACTCGGACACCAGGGCCGGCAAATGTACGTCTCCGCTAAGCGAGCGCTCGAAGTCCCGGGCCATGATAATATCATAGTCCGTGGATTTCTTTTCCTCGCTTCCGGGCTGCAGGTGCAAACTTTCAGCGCCAAAGGGGGCCATTTCAATCAGGGGCTGCATTGCTACCGAATCTATGGAGGCATCCGACCAATCCACAAGTATTCCTAAAAAAGACCGTTCATAGAAAACGGCGGATTCTGGAATGCGGCAGCATTCGATGCGTGGTGTATTTGTCGCGGTATTGGGTAGCCGCGGCAAATGCTGGAAAATGATTTCTTACGGGTCGCGCAGTTTATCCAGCGCTCGCTGGGCCGCCTGTTGTTCGGCGCGCTTACGACTGCTTCCCTGGCCGCGGGCAATCTCCAGCCCCTGCACCATAACGCGGCAAGTAAACTCGCGCTTATGATCGGGGCCGCCCTGACCCACTAGCTCATACACAGGAATGGTATGGCTTCTTTTCTGGATCATCTCTTGAAGCGCTGATTTAGGATCCAGAGCCTTTCCCGGTTTGCTGAGTGACTCAATTTTCTTCTGCAATAGATTGAGGACAAATTTGCGCGTGGCCGAGATGCCTCGGTCCAGATAAATTCCGGCAATCAAGGCCTCAAATCCATCGGCAAGATTGGAAGGTCGACGCGCTCCTCCGCTGTTCTTTTCGCCTCTACTCATTCGAAGCACCGAACCCAACCGGATAGCGCGGGCGGCTCCCGATAGGGTCTTTTCCGAAACGGCGGCGGATTTGATTCGTGCAAGAGCCCCTTCCTGATAGTCCGGATAGGTGCGATACAGAAACTCGTTTACAATGAATCCGAGCACGGAGTCGCCCAGATATTCCAGTCGCTGATTATCCTTTTGCGATCGGCCCGGCTCCTTGGCAAAGGAACTGTGCGTAAGGGATTGGTTTAATAATTTCAGATCTTTGAATCGCAGGTTATTCCGTTCGCAGAATTCCTGTAACTCGCGAACCCTGGAGGGTTCGATTTCACCGGGCTGGCGGCTCATGTTTGGCGCTCCGGTGCTCTACGATTTGCATTTGTAAGATTGGATTGGTTCGCTTGTGGGAACCGGGAAAAATAGGGAAGAAGGCCGGTTATCTTCTCAATGGCTTCCCGAAGGCAACTGCCAGCGAGAATTGAGGCGGATAAACGGCCTCCTTCTTCAATGTTTTTCCAGAAATCTGGATTAGCTTTGATGCTCTTCGATGTATTTGATTACATCACCAACAGTCTGGATTTTTTCAGCGTCTTCATCAGAGATTTCAACACCGAATTCTTCCTCTAGAGCCATAACGAGCTCTACAGTGTCCAGAGAGTCAGCACCCAGGTCATCGATGAAGTGAGCCTCAGGAGTAACTTCGCTTTCGTCTACTCCGAGCTGTTCTACGATGATACCTTTTACTTTTTCCAGCAAATCAGCCATGATTTTGCTCCATTCTTTAAAATTCTTTAGATTCGCTATGCGAATCGGCACTCGCAACCTTCACTGAGGCCATCTTCGACGCAAGTGGAAAAATGAAAAATTTTCCGAGACCCGAATTTTTTTTACTCGGGGCGGAAACCTCCTCCATTGATGTCTAAGATATGCGCTGTAATGAAAGATGCCAGGTCCGAGCACAGAAATGCGACACCGTTTGCAATGTCCAGAGGTTCTCCAGCTCTACCGAGAGGAATTTTTTTCACCATTTCGTCCCGGATCTTGTCCGGTATCGCGTCGGTCATATCGGTCTTGACGAATCCTGGAGCGATGGCATTGCAGCGAATGCCTCTGGAAGAGCCTTCCAGCGCAACAGTCTTGGTAAATCCGATGACTCCGGCTTTGGACGCGGAGTAGTTGGCCTGACCAGGGTTGCCATTCTCTCCTGCGATGGAGCTAATGTTCACGATTGAGCCGGAACGGGCTTTCATCATGTGCTTGAAGGCAGCCTGTGTACAGAGGTAAGTACCGGTCAGGTTTACTCCGATCACCGCATCCCATTGCTCTTTTTTCATTCGCATGAGCAAGGTGTCTTTGGTGATTCCTGCATTGTTGACCAGGATGTCGATTTTTCCAAGATTCGATACGCAGGTTTCGATCAGCTTTTCCGCTGGCTCCTGCTGTGAAATATCTCCGGCAAAATGGGCGGTTTTCACGCCTCTGGATGAAGCAATTTCTTCCGCTGCCTTCTTGGCCGCATCGTCATTGATATCGTTAATGATTATGTCGGCTCCGAGTTCGGCCAGTCGGTCTGCGATGGCATAACCGATGCCCCGGGCAGAACCAGTAACAACCGCGGCTTTTCCTTTGAGATCAACCATTGGTTCACTCCTATTTTTTGATTGGTCAGGGTTGCCAGAGCGATTTTCGGGTCAAGCAAGCCCCGGATAACAGAATTGTGAAAGTTGTCATTAGAATGCCCTGACGCTTCGTCCGATAATAAAAGCTGTTGGGGGCCTGCAAAGGCTGAGAAAATCTGGTCAATTGCGGGACGACCGAGCGATCGGTCGGCACGGAAGCCCTACCCGAAATTTTGGGCCCGCCTGACTTGTGTGGGTCCAATCTTGAGTGCCGGGGCCCATTATAATAGAGAGATCTAGAAGAGATTCTATGAAAGTAATAGAGACTAGCGCAGGCGCCGTTTATATTCAGTACAATCTCCGATTCCTGGCCCGCGACCCGGATTTCGCGCTTCTGCAAGAAATGCGAAGATGGAAGCTGAATGGGATCTCCACCGTTCTTATTCCCGAAGAAGAATTGCGCTCCGCCCCCCCAAGACTGGTTCATATTCTCAGAAGCGAAGGGTTTATACTCCAGGAAATCCCGGATCACGAACAATACGAACAAATGGATCTTTCTGTGGTAGAACAGATCGATCATCGTCCCGCGCTGTTTCTGTGCAATCCAGAAAGCGCCGAGCGAGTGGAACCGGCCGTTGCAGAATTACTCCGCCGAAGACAGGGAATCTCTGTGCGCGAAGCACTCCAATGGCTGCACCCGGAAACAGAATCAGGAAAAGGAAGCAGCCCGACACAGCCATCGAACGAGCAATCCAATGGGACTGCTGTCCAGGAAGAATCCGCAAAGCCCGCGGCCCCACAAAGCAATGGATACCACAATGGCGCTAAAGAGGCCCAGGCCCCAACGGCAGCGCCGCAGTCCCAGGCTTCTTCCGCGCCGGCGTCTCCCGCAGTAGAGGAAAAATCGCAGCCCCCTGCCCCGGCGGCCAAACCCGAAACGGAGTCTAAAGCGGCACCAGCTTCTCCGGCCACGGATCCCGGAAAACAGCAATCTCAGTCGGCGCCGGCCTCCCAGCCAGCCACGGCGCCAGCGGAGCCCCTGGCGCCGCCCCCGGTAATTAAAGAATCCAAGATCAGCATTCGGATTAAGCTCATCGGAATTGTAAGCGGTCTACTGATAGCTTCGCTAACCGGTATGATCTTTTTGGCTTCGTATTTCTTTCGCACGGATACGGAACGTAAAATTCAAGAAACGAACCTTAGCATCACGGCTGTAATCGGCCAGAAGATACACTCAGAAATTGAAAACTTTCAGTACCGGGCTGTATTGGCGGTCACCGGTGGTTCCACCAGCGATACAAAGAATTCCGTGCAGATTGGTGTGCCCGTAACAGCTCAAAATGATGGCCCCAAACATATAACCTCTATCCCGCAAAAAAGTAAGGAAGTCTTCCTTAATAATAACAATGCTGTGCTCTATCTGGGACTGGTGAGTCGAAATGGTATGGAGCTTCGGTAC
>JAGRNC010000529.1 GCA_020440935.1 Leptospiraceae bacterium
GCACCCCGGCCTGCAATGCATCGAGGCAGCAGCGAGTCTTGGGCAGCATGCCGCCGGATATGATCTTCTTTTGTACCAGTTCCTCAACGTTTTTAGGAGTTAGCCCGGTTAGAGTTTTTTCTCCATCCAGGATTCCACGGGTGTCTGTGAGAAGTATCAATTTTTCCGCTTTTAGCGCCGATGCGATGGCGCCGGCCATGGTATCCGCATTCACGTTCATGCTATTTCCGGCATCGTCGGCAGCGATGGGAGCAATAACAGGGATGTATTCGCGATCGATGAGGTCGCGGATGATATCGGGGTTTACCGAGCGAGCATTCACAGTGCCGACGCGACCCAGAGATACCTTTTCGGTGGAGCCATCATCCAGCGATTTTTCGATGGAATGCTCGGCTGCAGTAGCCAGATGCCCATCGCGCCCGGAAATGCCCACAGCGCGGCCCCCCTCACGATTGATCAGGGAAACAATTTCTTTATTGATCGAGCCCGAAAGCACCATCTCTGCCACTTCCATGGCAGCATGATCGGTAACCCGATGGCCATCAACGAACTGACTGGCTATTCCCAGACGATCCAGCAATCGGTTGATGCGCGGTCCTCCGCCATGAACGATCACCGGACGAATTCCCACATAGCGCAAAAGCACCACATCCTGGGCAAATTTGTCCTGAAGGGCTGCCTGTTCCATGGCGGCTCCGCCGTATTTTATTACGATGGTTTTGCCGTGAAACTTCTGTATATAGGGAAGGGCTTCGAGTAATACTTCCGCACGATCGGAATCAGGATTCAGATTCACCGCCTTGCTCCGCTTCCTTTTCCAGGACTTCGATGAAGTTTAATATGGATTTGCGATCTTTTTCCAGTTGTTTCGCATATACATCGGCGATGGCGCTTTCCACAAGACCGCTCACCAGAAAGGCTTTGCTGGTTACTTTGATGTCGTAGTCGCGTGCAGATCGACTATCGCCTTTTTCAAAATACTTGCTGATTCCTTCGATGACAAAGAGGTGATCCAGATCGCCGCCGGGTACCACGCGGAAATTGTGCACATGGGTAGTTTCTTCAAAAGTGGATGTTTCCACCAGAGTGTCCGCTCCTGAAGGAAGCAGGGTTGCCACCACCTGTGGTAAGGATTCTGAGATGGCGATATGGCGCACTTGTTTGAGTGTGTTACCCTCTCGACTCTCTTCTGCAATATGCACGTTCTTTAGTTCTGGGAATTTGTCCAGGTGCTTGTAGCGCTCCTCGCGAGCCCGCAGAAGCTTCTCCAGCGGGACCTCAAATTCCTGGTTTACCTGAATCTTTTTCATCTGGACCAATGGCGTAAAGCCTGCCCCCTAAAAAGTCCAGTAAAAAAGGAGCCTTACAGATCCCTTTCCAGAGGGGCTTTTGGGCAGGCCCCCGACTAGAACTGGAAGTAAAGAAAGTTTGGCGTTTCTGCTGGAGTCATCGCAATAACCATATAAATCATTACGATCAGGATCGCGATTAGTTTGCCGCGATTCTCTTCCTTCCAGAAGTACTCGAGCTGCCACTTGTTGAAGAATAGTTCGTAAGCCCAGAGTAGCGCCAGTAGCCAGATATAGTCTTTTACATGGCTCAGCGCCGTATGCGACCAGAGAGCGCCGTTAAACAGGAACGAATCGTTCAGATTCTCAAATCCAAAAAGTCGTCCATGCATTAGATTTGCGGTAAGCATATCGGGAGCGCGGAACCATATAAATCCAAAGCTAAGACAGAAAAACAGAAATACGCGCGCTGCAATTGTATAGAATAAGCCGCCGGAGTTGCGCAATTTATCGCCCCAGCCGGAAAGCGTATACATCCGATGCGCAGCAATCATGACGAATTGCCAGATGCCCCAGGCCACAAAGTGGTAGGCGGCCCCATGCCAGATTCCGGTGGCCAGCCATACAATAGCAATATTCACATAGGTGCGAATAGGCCCAACGCGGGATCCACCCAGAGGGATGTACACATAGTCTCGAATCCAGGTAGTAAGGGAAATATGCCAGCGGCTCCAATGATCGGTGATGTTCTTGGCCGCCATTGGATACAGAAAATTGATTTCGAATTCATAACCGAATAGTCGCGCCACTCCGCGAGCAATGTCGGTGTAGCCGGCAAAGTCCAGATAGATCTGCCAGCCAAAGGCAAAGGAAGCCACCCATGTATCCACGACCCCATAAGCCGATGGATTCCCGAATACCTGGTTTACCACAGGCGCCAGGTTATCGGAAAGAACCAGCTTCCGAAAGAATCCCACCACAATGCGTGTTACGCCGACGATGATGTCATTCTTCCGAAAGAATCCCACCACAATGCGTGTTACGCCGACGATGATGTCATT
>JAGRNC010000530.1 GCA_020440935.1 Leptospiraceae bacterium
GATCCTGCGCGAGAGGCGGAGCGACAGACAAAGGGAATTCTCGAAGAAATGGGCGATGCGCGAGGCCAGGTCCTTCTATTAGTAGGAGTCGGTGGTCCGGAATTCCGCGGGCATTTGCAGATACTCGCAGACGCCGGGGTCTCGCTCTTCATCTACGAACCGCTATTCGAATTGCTTAATGACTGTATGGCCGGCCATGCGTCCGGATCGGTGCAATGCACGGATCAATGGAATCGCGCAAAAGAGTGGGCGCAAATGGCCACTCTGGTTCTGGGCCATCGCGGAACCATTGTTGCATCTTCTTTTCATCAGCATGCTTACGAATCTCTGCTTGGAATCCAGAGTAGAATTCAGATCAATCGAAATACCCTTTCGCGATTTGCCAGGCTCTGGACGCGAAACCTATACTTGAACGCCGAAAACTGGAAAGGCCAGGCCATTCAAGAATTGCGAGGAAAGCATAAGGGCCGATGCGCCATTATTCTGGGGGCCGGGCCATCGCTGAGCGATCATATGGAATCTCTTGCGCGTCTGCGGAAGAAGCCGAACCGACCAGTATTAATAGCAGTGGACACTGCCTACTCTGTTTGCTGTTCGCGCAATATACTACCCGATTTTGTACTAACGGTGGATCCGCAGCCAGTGAATTTTTATCATCTAGCCGGCCATTCGAATTCTACCTTCCTCGTTGCGGATCCGTCCGCAAGTCCGCTGGCTCTTCGCCGCTGGTCCGGCCCGATCTACTACACCGGAAATCCGTTCCCCCTATTTGCGAGCCTCTGGAAGGCATTGTTTTCGAACCCAACGATGCCCGATGAGTTGGCCTACGGAGGCAGCGTGTCGACCAACGCTTACGATTTTGCGCAATACCTGGGATGCGTCTCTGTTCTATTGGTTGGTCAGGATTTGAGCTTTACGGGTAGTCGCGTCCACGCCTCCGGAAGCGCTCTCGAAGAACGATTGCAGTACATTGAATCGAGAACCATGAGCCGCGAAACCGCCAATTACAGACAGCGATTTGCCATCCCGGTAGTTCCGCTTCCTGGCGAAAAGGGATCTGCTGTTCATTCGAACGATAAATTGAAGGTCTTCTTTGATTGGTTTAATCGTAGATTCCAGGAAGACAAAGACAAACTGGAGATCGGCATCGCGCGCAGCGGAGGGGCCGAGTTTTCTGAGGTGCCGCTCTATTCCACAATAGATGATTGGCTGGGAGTTCAGGAAAGCAAAGGACGAATCTCAGAACGCACCAGCAAAGAAACATCGCTTCACTCCGATCATCATTCCCGCGGCCCCAGCGAGCAGATGCAAGATGCGATCGAGAACCTTCAAACGTTAGCGGATGACATTCAGGCACTACAATCGCTGCTCGCGGATCTCTCACAAAATCCTTCGCTTGCCAACGATAGCGCAGCGCTGTCAGCAGTGCTTAACCATGCCTCTACTCTGCGAACAATCGGAACTTCTTTTCAGCGGGAAATCCTCGCTCTGGAACGGGGCTCCGAGATCTCCGAAGAATTCTGGAAGAAAGCGGAGCAAGAAGCCTTCAATCACCGAAGGCAGATTGCAAAACTTAGAACCCGGCTGGAACAGGAACTATCTTTAGGTTTCGATTAAAGCCAAATCAAGGGTAGTCACAAGCTAGCAGGAATGAATCATAAACCTGGCCCAGGTAGATTTTTCCGCCATTTCGGATAGCGCCATTGGCTGCGCTCATTTCGCTTCCATCGTCCTGATAGATCAACTGAACCGACCCGGTCCCCGCATCGGCCTGGATGAGAGTGCTGGAAACCTTTGAAGCAGAATCGGAAGCGTGGCTGCGCATTGCCCAGCTACCTGGCAATATCGCAGTGACGATTTGGCCATCTCTGTAGCTCAGCCGACCGGGTCGGCCATCCAGGGATATACTGCCGATGAAATCTAGCTGACTACCGGCGCCTCTCTGGTATCCTTTTAGAGAACTTCCGTCGGCGATCCAGAGTGTGGTGCCATCCGAGCTCAACGCCAGGCTGGATGGACTGCTCAGGCCGCGCAGAACCATGGTTGCTTCGTACTGGTCCACGTAATACAGGTTGCCAGATCCCTGAAATAGAAGGCCCCGGCCCATGCGAACCAGCGCGTTGTCAGACCGACCGTTCAGCAAATAGAACTGATCCACTCCCAGACCCACAATGTCGGATGGAGCCTGAATCGCGCTGTTACGGTAACGACCCATAAATACCAGTGTATCCCGATCCACCCGAAACAGCTCCACGGCCGGCTGCTGCATTCGAGCGTAGTTGACCACGTATAGATATTTGCTTCCGCCGCTGCTGATCAGATCCAGCCCTTCCGGATGAAATGGAT
>JAGRNC010000531.1 GCA_020440935.1 Leptospiraceae bacterium
CTGGGCGATATCGGCAAGGGCTGTTGATTCGTAGCCCCGCTCATAAACCGAAACCATGGCGGCCTCGATCAGCTTCTCTCTGGTGTTGGATTTTCTGGGCATTCGTTGCGGTCTCACTTGTCGGCTACGCATTCTTGCGTCCCCGGCATTTATCAATAATAAGTCAGTTAACTGACTATTCTCAAAGCGGCAACTTTTTTTCGGGAACCATGCCAGTGCAAGATATCCGAAACGGAATTCCCAGAAATGTGAGATACGGTCAGTCTTTGGGATTATCGTCTTCCGGAGGCCAGCAAGCAAAGCCCTCCGACTGCGTGGCCATTTCGATGGCCAGCTCGGCGTCAAAGAGCTTTCGGCCGATTATTTCGCCCCAAAAGGCCGATCCGCCATCCGCTTCGGTGGGGATTACGTAGCTTTCGGGCCTTTCGCTGGTAAATACGTAGATGGTGTCGGAGCTCAACCAGTCTCCATTTTCAAAGCAAATCCGGACAATGCTGTCCCAGGTGAACGATTGCTCCCAGCCCTCCCGGTCGGGAGGATCGGTCTTTAGGTGCACTTCGTTATCGTCGAAGCGAACATGGTACCAATCCTGTAGCGAAGTCATAGCATCCTCGGCTACGAATTGTAGCGTTTCCGCAGAAGGAGCAAGCCCAAATTGCGCGGGCATGGTTCATTCCGGAGAACAATTTACTTGACGCAGGATAAAAAACTGACACAGTGTCAGAGGTTGCCGCCCCCTGGCAACGGGAGATGGCTATGGAGCTTTCCATTCCTACTCTGATTACGTATGCCATTCCGGCGTTCTTTGTATTGATCGTTCTGGAATGGGGCTTTTCGATCCTGTCCAACCGGGATCTGTACAGGCTCAATGATTCCATCACCGATCTGGCCACGGGAGTACTTAATCGCCTGGCGAGCTTCTATTATCTGGGCCTGACCGTTGCGATCTATGCTTTTGCCTACAAGCATGTCTCCTTGATCGAATGGGACTACACAAATTCCGGCGAATTCTGGTTCGCCGCGGTACTGGGTTTCGTGGTCTTTGATTTTCTCTATTACTGGGCCCATCGAATGAGCCATGAGATGAACTTTCTCTGGGCCGGACATGTGGTGCACCATCAGAGCGAGCAGTTTAATCTTACAGTGGCGTTGCGTCAGCCTGCATTCCATCAGCTGTTCACCTGGATCTTCTTTATTCCACTGGCCTTTCTGGGAATCCATCCTGCTTTGCTGGTGGCCATAGGCGAGGTCAGCCTGATCTATCAATTCTGGATTCACACTCGACTGATCAAAAGAATGGGGCCATTCGAGTGGATTCTGAACACTCCTTCGCATCATCGAGTGCACCATGGGAAAAATCCAGAGTACATCGACAAGAATCATGGAGGCACTCTAATCATCTGGGATCGTCTTTTTGGCACTTTCGCACAGGAGAAACAGGAGCCGGTGTACGGCATCGTGAAACCCTTTGAGAGCTTCAATCCTCTGTGGGCCAATTTGCATTATTGGAAAGAAATGTGGGACAAGGCCCGGAATGCCCGTGGAATTCTTCGCAAACTGGAAGTCATCATCCAGCGGCCCGGCTGGGATCCTTCGAATCCGAAGGCGGCCATAGTTATTCCGGAGGTAGACTCGACCAAACATCAGATCTTCGATATACCGGCACCGGGCGAAATCAAGGCCTATGCTATGATCTGGTTTCTATGGATTACAGGACTGACATTCGGCATTCTACTGAAAATGGACGAATTCGGCTTTGTGGAAATCGGCGCAATGACCGTGTTCACTACCGCCTCCCTGGTCTGCATTGGCGGGATTCTACAGAACCGTCGATGGGCTCCTTTTGCCGAAGCCATTCGATTGGTTTGCACTGCGACTCTGACATACAGCCTTGTGGACGCTCAGCAATGGATGCATTCCCTTACCCCCGATGTATGGATGGCAACCTTACATTCCGCAGCCTGCGCCGGTAGCCTGTGCTTTCTTATTCTACGGATTCTACCCCATAGGCGGAGAGTCTCGCTGGCGTAAAAGCTGACTCCAGTTGCACAAATGCAATCCATCCGCTTGCGGGCGATCGCTCGCCTGCGAGCAAAGTTGGAGCTAGCTCTCGCCATTGGGAGCCGGTCTGCGGGGTACAGGCGACTGTCTATTTAGGCTTGCCCGATTTCTTCTTTTCGCGTTCCATGTCCTCGCGCGTTGCGTAATCTGAACCCCGGGGCCTCGGTTTCTGAGACCGGGCGGCGCCGCCGCAATGCGGTACGGCGTACCGGTTCTTATGAATGGCGCGCACATGCGGGTTCGAATCCCGTCCGGTGAACTTTCGCTGGTAGCCCAATTGGTA
>JAGRNC010000532.1 GCA_020440935.1 Leptospiraceae bacterium
AGTCTTACCGAAATCGCAGAAATGCTCATTCATTACTCAAGACAGAAATGCGGCGTAGAAACGGTCTGTCTATTGACTGTTGACCCGGACCAGACTCATCTAACGTTGCAGGCGGCCATTTTCAATGGCGAAACCGAGCCGATGGAAAATGTTCCTCCATTGCTTCGAAACCCGCCATTGACCCGGGATACGGGCACTCTGTACAACGTCATTCGCCGATCGAAGCCGCTCTATCTACCGCGCATCACGGCTGCCATGGAGCGACGGGTCTCCCCCGTGGACCGGGCCATTCGGGATTATTTAGGGTTCCACTGGTTTATGGATGTGCCTGTAATCGTACAGGGCCAGGTCATCGGAGTACTTGCCTTTGCAGGGCCGGAACGCGAGGAATTAACCGAACGCGAGAAGCGATTTCTGGAAAGGCTTACCGCGCAGGTGGCCGGCGCGATCCACAGTAAGCAGCTACTCGATCAGGTAGAAAAGGAAAAGAATACGGCCCGTCGACTGCAACAGGAAACCGCCGGACTGAACCAACTACTGAAACGCATAGCTCCCATCGAGGACCTGGATGAGATCATGGGGCATGTCATGGAATATGTCAGCGAGGCCTATGGCATTGGCGGCTACTCGCTGTACGCGGTGGGCGAGGATGAAAAATCCATATACCCACTATCAGTTTACTTCCCGGAATCATTCACATCCCAACAGCGACAGTACATTCTGGATACTCCAATCCCCATCGATGACCGATCCGGCGCATTTGCATTTGCTTATCGGCGCAGCCCCAAGTACACGTATTTCAAAGATGCCAGTCCCGACGGACTTCCAGAGATCGAGCAATTTGTACTTCGCGCTTATGATTTAAAGCATTTCATTGTGTTTCCGCTCATGGAAAGCGATCGGGTTATCGGATTTCTGAGCATCACCACATACCAACAAGAGCGACTGAACAAAGAACAGCTAAGCCAGCTATCCATCCTCAGCGAGCACATCTCGGGCATCCTTCGCATGAACGGACTGATCCGAGATGTGCGTGAACAAAGCCGCAGGGCCACCGAAGCCAAAAAAGAAACCGATATTCTGTCCTCCCTGTCCAGAAAAGCCAATGAAAGCACAGACCTGAAAGAGGTGAGCCAGGCGCTGTTTGATTATCTTCGAATCACCATGGACCTGGACGATTTTTGCCTGTTTGTGATGGATGAAGATTCAACAGAAGTATATGCGGCGGCCTGGGACACCCGGCATCAGCTGGGCGACGGAGAGGAATGGCTGGAAAGCGCCCGACTGAAGATGGAGCCCGACCTGGGAACCCTGTATCGCACCTACGAAAAAAAGAAAACTACATACATCCCGCGCTTTGTGGAAGGTTTCTCGGCGCCCGGCGACCTGCTCATTGTAGACAAATTGAAGCTCACTTCCGTACTGCAGATTCCATTGATTATTCACGATAAAGTGATCGGCTTCTTCGTTTGTGGCCCGCGTCGTACACTGCGTCTTTCCCGAGAAGAAATCAAAATCGTAGAGCGATTTTGTAACCAGGTGGCCGGCGCCGTTCGCGCCACCGCGCTGCTGGACACATCGCGAAAGGCTCAGCTCAAGGCCGAAGAAGCGCGGGCCGAAACGCAGGCTCTGGCCAACCTCTCCCGGCAGGCAAATGAGACTACGAATCTGCAGGTGCTGAGCCAGCGAGTGTTCGATGTGCTCAGAGAGACTTTGAATCTGGACAACCAGGGACTGTTCGTCGTGGACGACAAAGATAGCGAGCTAATGCCGGTCCATCTGGATAGCACCACTGGACTGAGCTGGGACAAAGGCTTCCACGTTCCGCTTCGCCCGGATGGCGGAACCCTGTACAAAACCTGGCAGCGTAAGAAAAGTACGTACCTGGCCAGGCTTCCCCTAGAAGGGGCGGCCGAACCCGACCTCGAAATTGTGCGACAACTGGGGATCAAATCCGTTCTTCAGATACCACTGATTGTAGGAGATCGCGTAGTGGGAATATTTGCCTGTGGTCCTACCAGGCATATTTCCAGAGAAGAAATCAGATCCGCCGAACGATACTGCCAGCAAATCGCCGGCGCCGTACGCGTCATCGCTCTGCTTCAGGCCACCCAGGAGGCCCGCGAAGAAGCAGTGGCTGCCAAAGAAGAGGCGGAAGTGGCCCGGGCTGAGTCCGATTCGCTCCTGGAAAATGTACTCCCTACCCGTGTGGCCAAAGAACTAAAAGAAACGGGCCATGTAGAACCAGTGTACTACGACAATGTTTCGGTGCTTTTTACCGACTTTGTAGGATTTACCACCGCAGCGGCGAACATGAGCCCGGCCGAATTGATTCAGGAATTGG
>JAGRNC010000533.1 GCA_020440935.1 Leptospiraceae bacterium
ACTAACAGAAGGCCAACCATTCATTCACGTCGCTCACTGGAAGCAAACCGGGGAATTGGCCACGAATCCTGACGAATCCAGCTACCTCCCCTTCCAGGCGGAGCAGACTGCAAACGCACGAAAGCCCGCATTCCTCTGGAATGCTCGCGTATCAGTGGCTCCCGTCCTATTCATTCGAGTTGCCGATTCTTATATAAATGGCATCGCCAGCGGTTCTGTGTACCTTCTGTCGGCAATACCGATGGCCAATCGAAGCGCCGAGAAAGAGCTCAATCAGGGCGCCCTCTTTCGGTACCTGGCGGAATCGGTGTGGTATCCCACCGCGCTACTTCCCGAAAATGGAGTGAAATGGCGATCCATCGATTCCCACCGGGCGCTGGCAACACTGTCTGATGGCGGTAATACAGTTTCGTTGGAATTTCGATTCTCCGAAGACGGTCTGGTACAAAGCATTTACACGCAAGATCGACCGGGCCTCTTCGACGGAGAATATGTTACCTACCCCTGGGAGGGGCGATTTCAAGATTATCGCAAAGTGGATGGAATGATGATTCCCTTCCGCGGCGAAGTCGGATGGCACCTCCCCGAGGGATTCTGGCTATTCTGGAAAGGCGATTTGGACCGAATTCAATTTCAATGGCAGTAAAAGAAGGCACCGGGCTAAGGAAAATGGGACTTTCCCCGTGCCCAGCCCGATTGGTCTAATCGCGCCGACCGGGATCGTATGCCGTTCTGGGTCAGCCCGTTGCTGCTGGCGCGCTATTTGCGCGAGGAACGGGCATCCAGGAACCGCTAGTTACCCCCCACTCCGCCGTCTTCGTCTTCGTCTTCGTCTTCGTCTTCGTCTTCGTCTTCGTCTTCGTCTTCGTCTTCGTCTTCGTCTTCGTCGAACTCACCCTCGATTTGCCATTCTTCAATGAGTCTATTTACGAAGGCTTCTTCATCTTCTGACAAATCGTCCTCTCCGATGACGGACTCTATGTCCGATGCCACTGTAGCAAGAAATTCATTACTCAGATGTTTTCCCATGAGGGAAATTGATTCCTCTATAATGTCTTCGTCGTCGTAGTTGCGTTTGGCATAATTCAGGACTTTTCGAGCATCCAGATCAGAGCCAAGCGCTTCAAGTATCTCTTTCAAGTAATCCGAGATGGCTTCCATCTCTTCTTCGCTAATTTCCCAGTCTTCGTCGGCCGCATACATTAGCAGCAGTGCGATCCGTTCCTCCAGGGAGACATCGCCGAAATCCTCGAGCATGTCCTCGTATTCTTCGTCGGTCATATCCTCGAGAACGGATTCATAATCGGTCAGAAGGGAATCTTCTTCCTCTTCGTCCCAGGTCTCATCATCGATTTCCAGCTCGGCCAGACGGCGAATGATCCAGCTGTCTCCATCATTGAATTTATCATTGATGACGTATCGATAGGGCAAGTAGCAATAGCCCGCATCGCCCCATTCTGTTCCCCAGGAGTTCCGAACGATGAAGACCTGGTCGCGATCGGAATAGCCTACGCATAGCATGGCATGTCCGCCGTGCTCTCCTCGAGCGGTTTCTGATTCTGTCGGCATGGGCACTTTTCCGTTCCGATGACGATCAAATGAATTGTAGAGCGAAATTCCAAAGATAATCGGATTCCCTTCGGCAAGGGCCGCCTTCCAGGCGTGTAAATCGTTGGGAATCAGCGCAACGTCTTCCACCAGAAAGGAGGAAGCTTCGTCGTAGGAATCGTCATCCGGACGGTCATTAACATTGCCCTCTTCGAAAGGCCAGGTATCTTCGAAACAGACGCCGTATTCTTCCAGGCTCTTAATGCAATCCTGAATCAAGCATCCCTCATCTTCAACGCTGGCATCTTCGGGATTGTCAGGATCTTCCTCAATGGCCCTTGCGTTAAAGTACAGGAAAAGTCGGCTAACATCGCCGGATTCGTCCGGTCGGTGCCGTTTCAGCAAATATTCATAGGCCCCTGCCGTCGCATTGGCCACGCAGGAATTGGTATTCCCCTGCCTTTCGATGGGGGTCATATACTTCCGCAAATCGACTCTTTCGGGAAGCCGACCGCCGGAACCCAGCTTTGGTTTGAAAGTATTTCGATCGGAAAGGCGACTGCCCAATTTGTAGCCAGAAACTTTGCGTTCGCTACCATCGGGACGGACAATTACGAATGATTCCATGGGCTAACCGGTAACCCGGCTTTTCGGGCGCAACCCATTTCGCATAAGCGGACAGCAAAAAAGATTACTATATTGTCCGGTACTCTATTGTATGATACATGCGCGCCTAAAGGTCGAACCTCGCGCATATTGCAACGGATCTCGATGGTCTCCCTT
>JAGRNC010000534.1 GCA_020440935.1 Leptospiraceae bacterium
CTGACCAAGCTCCGCGAAATGGCCTTTTGGCCTGGTCGGCCGCTGCCTGAAAGGCTGCGAACGTTGTTGATCGGTGAGGGCAGTGCTGCTCTGGGATTCACGGTGGCGGGCGAAAGTCTATGGGAAAAAACCGGGATCGCAATTGCAGCCTTTGAGGTGGTATCGCCCGAAGGGAACATTATTATTGAATCAGGCCACAGTCCGGAAATGCATCGGAAGAAATTTGGAGCGGGTTTTTATCCCGATGCTTATGCCAGCCTGCAGAATGCAATGCGAAAGGCGCGATTGATTCTGGTTACGCATGAGCATACGGACCACCTGGGGGGAGTGGCTCATTCGCCCTATCTTTCAGAAATTGCGCCCCGCACTTTGCTGACCGAAGAACAACTATCAAACCCGCGCATCGTCCGATGCGGCTTTTCCGCCGCCGACCTGAAGCTATTTCAACCACTGAAATACGAGCGCCTCTATTCGCCAGCGCCTGGTATCGTGCTAATTAAATCGCCGGGACATTCGCCCGGCAGTCAAATGATCTTCGTCCATCTGGAAAGCGGAAAGGAATTCCTGTTTGTAGGAGACATTGCCTGGAATCATCGAGCCCTCGAAAAGGAAACCGGGAAACCCTATATCATTCCTCCGTGATAGCCGGGCGCTGCATCCTGCACAGTGGCGGCCGAACTGGTAGCGCTAAAAAGCCTTGAGGAACGAAGCTCGGTAGAAGTTGTTGTTGCGCACGATCTGGACCAATGGCACAGTCTGGTAAACCGAGGACTCGTTGAGTTGGGTTTTCAAGGCGATCCAGGGGGGAACAAATGATCCGAAAAATACTCATTACTCTGGGAGTTCTCTTATTAATCAGTGCAGGATTTTTTTGTCTGGCTCTTGGTTCCATTGTCGACGGTAAGCGAAACGCTGTCTATCCGCATGATACGGCGCAGGCTTTCGCGCTTTCCGATGAAGGGCAGGCTCTGCACCAAACTCTGTTTGTGGCCGATCTGCATGCCGATTCACTCTGCTGGGATCGAGATCTACTCGAAGAGAATGATCGTGGTCACCTGGACCTACCCCGAATGCAGAAGGGGAACGTAGCGCTGCAGGTATGGACAGTATTTTCCAAGATTCCTCGCGGCCTGAATGTAAACAGTAATCCTTCCGACTCGGACCTAATGCCCCTAATGGCAATTTCGGCCCGCTGGCCGCTATCAGCGTGGTTCAGCCCAAAGGGCCGGGCTTTGCATCTGGCTCGGCGGGCCCATTCCCTGGCCGATAAAAGCGATGGGCAGCTCCAGATCATTCGCAGTAAGGGCGATCTGACATCGCTGATTGAGGCGCGAAAAGGCGGTGAGAAAAAGGTGGGAATATTGCTGGGGCTGGAAGGCGCCCATGCGCTGGAAGATGGGGTTGGCGATATCGATGCGATGTACGATGCGGGTTATCGAGTTATTGGGCTTGTGCATTTCTTTGACAATCGCTACGGCGGATCTTCCAGCGGCGAAGCGAAGGGAGGTCTCACCGATGAAGGTAAAGAGCTGATTCGTCAGATGGAAGGACGAGGCATGGTTGTGGATCTGGCTCATGCATCGCCCCGATTGTTTGCAGATACAATGGCTATCAGTACAAAGCCATTAATTATTTCGCACACAGGCCTGCAATCGCTCTGCGATAGCCCCCGAAACATTACCGATCAGCAGCTAAGAGAGGTAGCAGACCGGGGCGGCATTGTGGGAATTGGATACTGGGAAGGCGCTACCTGTGGTCAGGACATTGAATCCATCGTTAAGAGTATCGCCTATGCTGTGAAGCTGGTTGGTGCGAACCATGTGGCCCTGGGCTCTGATTTCGATGGCTCCACCACAACCCCCCTGGATGGAACGGAACTATCGCTGATTACAGCGGGTCTTCTGAATAGCGGGATGTCGCCCGATCAGGTCCGTCTGGTGATGGGCGAGAACTTCCAAAAACTGGCCTTGGCGGCGCTTCACTAAGCTCGCTTGAGTAGCGATTCGCCTTGGGAGCGTCCGGAGGGCGTTTTGGCACCGGGCGGTGCATCCTGCACCGATCCAGTGCGGCTCGCCTTCCTGGCTCGCGATCGCAACGCCCTCCGGACGCTAACCAATAATAAGTCACTCGTCGCGTGCTGCGGTTGGTGGAGACCGCTACGCGGTCTCTTTTTTGAATCGGGCGTTCGCCTACCTGGTCATGCACCACAGATAGATGCACACTTCGCGGGCTGCGGTTGGGTGGAGACCGCCACGCGGTCTCTTTTGAATCCGCCGCAGCTCGCCTTCCTGGCTCGCGATCGCAACGCCCTCCGGACGCT
>JAGRNC010000535.1 GCA_020440935.1 Leptospiraceae bacterium
TGTAAGCCGCCCCAGAACTAACAATTCACCGGGCCTGACGACGAAGCGATGCGCATTTGCGAAATCCATGGAGAAGAAGGTAACTATTGTGGATGTTCCCCCTCCGGTGGTCACCGTGACCGAGGTGTTGCTACTTGTGGCGGCGGTACTGCTGGTGGATGCCTGCTTTTCTGTGTAGCTCAAACCTACTAGCGCATACGCTCCTGGAGGAGCATTCAACCAATAGACTCTCTTATCAGTATCATAGGTGGAAGTGACGATTGATGAGGGCAAATTTGCTTCGCTCAGAACAGGTGGTTTGAAACCAGCGGGCACCGTGCCATTTGGGAAGGATGCAAGCTGCACAAAGTAGAAGGTTTCTGCCTCCCTGTTGCCGCTCAAGAATAGAATCTCGCGGATAATGGTGCCCGACAGGGCAACCACAGAGCTATCCTCGGATTTTGGATTTGTTGGAGGTAAGGTGCGGCAGGCCGCAAATAGAGTCAGTCCTGCCAGTAGGACTGTTTGAAATCTTAAAATCATGCTATAAAACTTCCCTCCCAATATTTGATACAACAAATTATCGCAATTCTATTAGGTCGTGTGAAGTTTTTCCTCCCATCGCTGCTAGCATGCTCTTCGCTTAGCACTTCACTCTTGGAGCGCTTTTAGTTCAGCCCCATCGTCTCTGTCTATCCGTCCGTAAGCCTCCGTTCGATGGACCCGCTGAGCAGGAGAAAAACGGTTGTCTGGCTCTGATTGGGGGTATAATCGAGCTATGCTGCGATCCTTTTCCTTCTTTTTTATCGTTCCCATTCTGGCTCTGCTGTTCGGCCAGTGCAGGCTACCCGTTCCGATTCAGTCCAGTCCCGCCTCCGAAGGCGAAAAGGCCATGGAAGGCAGGCCCGCGCCTGGACCCACCGATTACTCGGATCTGGTCACTGGAACTGATCCTGTTTCCACAAGAGTTGTGCGACTGCAGGTACCATTGGTGCAGCAACCCAGAGCCCCGCTTTGTGGGCCGGCATCCATAGAGATGGTATTTCGTTATTGGGGGGAAAATCGATATTCGCAGTATGACATCGCGCGCAGCATTACCATTCAGTTCAAAGACGAAGGACGCTTCAAGAATTCGGATATTTTGAAAGAGGTGAGCGCGCACCAGGATAACCAGGCGATCGACTGGAAGCTCTACCCTGGAACTGGAACGTACAATATGCGGGAATTTCTTGCGCGATTCGCTCCCACCCGGAATCCAAGAATCAAGATCCTTCCGGAAGACCCCGACGAAGCAGTAAAAGTCCGCAATCGATTCTTCCGGGATCTGCGAGGTCACCTGGATTCGGGTGCACCGGCAATTGTTCATCAATGGTATAGTAGCGCAATGCGAAGCCAGCATTACCGCGTGGTCACCGGGTATGACGATCAGCAGATGGTAGTCTTTTTGAACGATCCTGTGGATGGAGCCATTCAGCAAAGCTACAGCTCTTTTCTGGAACTATGGAAAGTAGAAGAACCCTGGCTGCCGTACAATTTCATCGTCTTCAATGCCTACGCGCCAGGACAGATCAAAAAAGGTGCGCTTCGGGTAGATCTATGATCCTGCGTCGCGAGGTAGCGACAGATCGAATGCCCGGTTCCGCCAATGGTGGCCAATTACTTGCCGCTGCTACCATTGCTCTTTTTCTAATGCTGGGCTCTTGCTCTCCCTGGGCGCCAACCCAGGGCGATACACCGAATGGTGCGGCCTCGGTTCATGCTCTACTGGCATCCAATCCGTATCGCGAAACAGAAGAACGATCCGTCACGGCCTTACCCAAAGAGGCGCGCGGTAAGCTAATGCTCTTCGTTCTGGCAGGCCAATCCAACATGTCGGGCCGAGGAACTGTGGTGGATCGATCGGTGGTCGATGGAATCTATCTTTTTGGTAATGACGGCCGCTGGAAGGCCGCTTCCGAACCGCTGGACAGTTGTGCAGGCCAAATCGATCGAGTATCCTGTGATCCCGATTCGGGCGTTGGTCCGGGCATGGAATTTGCGCGAACTTTGAAGCAGATCAGACCAGATGCGCACATCGGATTGATCCCTTGTGCCAAGGGCGCTTCGACCATATTCGAATGGGAGCGCAGGCTAAACCCGGAAAGCCTGTATGGAAATTGTCTCCTTCGCATGTCGGCCGCTTCCAGTCAGGGACGAATTCATGCCATCCTGTTTTTGCAGGGTGAATGGGATGCACTGGATGACAGCTACAAGCATCGCTTACTCGAGCCTATTTGGAGCCTGCCCAGTAAGTTGCCCGGACATCGAGTGGATTATTCTG
>JAGRNC010000536.1 GCA_020440935.1 Leptospiraceae bacterium
GTCTATGTAGAGGCATGGGGGTATGGGTTGGACGGAAAGCAGAGCTTTGGCTTTGCCGATGAGGTACTCTACGGAGCACTGTACGATTCCGTTTTGTATCCTCAGCCTCCATCCCTGTTTCACGGCTTGATTCCGCCGGCGATCAGTCAGAATGCCCCCGCGCTGGCAAGGCTTGGGTTCTTGAATGCAGCCACGGTGGCATCCACCGATACGGATACCTATTGGAGCGATCGCAACAAGCTGCTTCCCTTGATTGTGGCCCTGGCCGCTGCCCTCGATGACCAGACCGATTCGGGAACCAATAAGAATGCGTACAAACTTCTTTCGAATCTCACCAGAGTGCTTGTACGTCCTTACATGAGCAAAGGTAACGATCCGGTTTCCGGAGCCGCCAATGTATTCAATTTTCGTATCTACGGAAGCGGCGCTTCCTTTGGAGTGCGCAGTCCGTCCATGGATGCCTCGGATTATTACCCTGATCCGGGACTTCGCTCCGTTGGTTCGCTCTTGATTGAAAACCAGCGAAGATATCAAGACGGACTCTTGAATTTGGTTAGCAAGACTGACTTGCTTTCGGATGTAACCGGTATGCTGGCCGAATTTGGCGGCAGTTCCCGGGCCGCAGGACGAGATAAGCTGATCACAGGATTGCTCGAGATACTCGACGAGGTGAAGGTTACTGCGGAAGCCCCCACGCCAGTGCAGTTCAATATCGAGACTTCCATAACAGACCTAAGAGATAAGATCGCAGACTATCCAGACTCGCGGCCATCAGACCTGGAGACGGCGGAGTGGGACGATGTCACCGATACGGTGGACTTCATTTACGATCTTCTGGCCAATGATTCTGCTTACAGCGTGGTGCCAAATATTGACGGACTACTGGAAGTGTTAATTGAATCGAGTCCAACGCAGACCGAAATATCTTCGCTTCTGGATCTTGTATCCGTGGTGCTCACAGAATCCGATGGAGTGACGAAGAGCTATCTATTAACGGACATCCTGTCCACGGATCTTCCAAAACTGCTTCGCTCATCGGCTCCTTATGCCAGGGGAATGATTGGCACTCTTGCAGGCATTGCGGCGCCCGATTCGTTCGGCGACTACTTTCTAGGGAAGCTTCATAGCACCCATAGGATAGACGAGGTGCTCCGCGATCTTCAGAACTTTCTGGCCGATCCAGTCATTCAGTCCACTCAGCCAGGACCGGACAATGTTCTCTATTCAGCCGGCACGCTGTCCAAAGCCATTGCCGACATCAAAGAACAGGGCCGAAAAACGGGCGTTGGTGGATACTGGTTTGAAGACCACTGGAACGTCACCGAAGAAGGGAATACCCCTTTCGATACTTTGAATTATATATTTAGCAGGAAAGTCCGATGACTCGGAAACATCTAACTCTTTTAGGGCCCGTACTGGGCCTGTTCGCACTATGCTCGGAGCTTCAGGCAGGAAATTTCGCAGACGTTTATGGAGCTCATCCATACGCAGCAGGCATGGGAAATGCCGTTTCCTCTTTTATCAACGATAGCTCCGCCACCTATTACAATCCGGCCGGTCTGGGTTTACCCTCGCGCGGCGATGGATTGTATTATTACATGGAGAATGGAGCGGGCCATCCAGAGATGGGCGATGGAGAATCGCACACCGATGGCATGTTCTCGAATCTCTGGGGGCGATTCAATAATGAGATCATTGACGGAAGTCTGACAAACGTTCCCTATAAACGTCCAAAGGAACATCGGCACGAAGTAAGCTTTCAATACAACTATGCGAAGCCGGCTTTGCATACTACTGCGCCGAATAACAGCGACATCGCAGACATTAACGACCATTACTTTGGCCTGGGAATGACTCTTGATCTGAATTCTGTCTATGAGCTGGATCGCGGGTTTCGCTTTGGACTGAATCTGATCATGCCGGGAAGCGGTAACCTGACTACCGTTAATGATCTCAATCCGACGGTGCATCGCTATTTGCAACGCGGTGTATCCAACGATCGACCATTGATCTTTGGCGGTCTTGGTTTCGAAATATGGAAGGATCATCTGTACTTTGGGCTGGGGTTCACGGCTCTGTTCAAAGGCCAGGGTGCAATTCTATTAAAGGATGTGCCAATTTCTCCCGATCCGGTCACTCCCAATCAGCAGGTCATTTTAGAGTTGAAGCCCCAGGCAAACGAAACCATGGGACTCATGTTTCATTGGGGCAAATTCAGATTGGGCGCTTCTTTTCGTCGAGAGACCTTCATGTTTGTGGATCCACTAACGGCGCGCGCGCAAACTACCCTGTTG
>JAGRNC010000537.1 GCA_020440935.1 Leptospiraceae bacterium
TTGGGTGTACCTGTTATGGTTCCGGCGGTGCCAAAGGAACCATCAGCGGTATCGGGCCCCGGAGTATAGCCGCGGACCTCTACCAGCGTTATGGGCACGCTATCCAGCGGGTCATCCACGGTGAAGTCGGTTAGATATCGATTGGGCAAGGTAAGGCCCTGCGCATCGGTCGCCGAACTCTCAATTGCCATACGATAAGTAGCGCCCGTTACCAGCGGATTCGTGGGTTGAAATTGAAGCTGCGTTGGAGTTAGCCAGGAGAACTGACCGCCGATGGGCGGATCAAAACTTATCGCCTCGATGGTGCTGGATGGATCCATCGCTTCGCTGAAATCAAATAAAAATGCAGAGTTTTTGGATACGCCGGTAATGGTGTTTAACGTCGGGTAAGCAACCAGGGCCGGCCATACAAAGGTTCCGGACGTTACCGAATTGAGCGCAGGTTGCACTGTGTCGGTTCCGGTATGGAACAGATACGTTTTGGGGCTGGTAATACTGATTCCGTCGGCGCTTTTGGCGCCGGAAGCCACCTTCAGTGTATAGGTAACGTTTGCCTGCAGGGGATCCTGCATGTTAAGTGTTAACGTTGTATTGTTGTTGGACCATTGACGAATAAACCGCGCCGGGCCTCCGGAAACGGTAACGGCATCCCCCGTCGCCTGGGGGTCCATGGGAACCGAGAAGTTAATGACCGGGTCCTGATTCAGACCCCATCCGAACTGGATGGCGGATTCAAGGCCCGGGTTGGCCGATGTCACCTGGGGCGCTGTACCTGCGCCCAGAGTATAGAAATGGGAGAGATAATTGATTGCCAGGTAATTGCCGTCAGTATCGCGAGCAAGGCTGGAAACAATTGTAATGGAATACCGCTTTGCAGCGCTTAAAGAAGGACTGACCGTGTACTGCACCGAGCGATCGCTAAGCCAGAAAGGTTCCGCGCTGGTGGCTCCTCCGCCCGCCTGCAACTGGAGCGCGGACTGCGTAAGGATGGGATCCATGGCTTTGGAATAGGTAATAATGATGTTCGTGTTCAGCGTCACACCGGTGCTGCCGGTGGCGGGCCCGACAAAAACCACTTCGGGCCGCTCCAGACCTGCGGCATCCTCCCCGGGCAATAGAAGGCTCTCCAGAAGATTGTCTTCTGCACCGCAGGCTACTAGAAGCAGCAGAGCGAGAATGCATACAATGTTACTATTCTTTATCTTCATCCTTTTTGGGCTTGGAGTCCTTCTGATAGAACGGACTTCCAGGAGGGATATTGCGTCGTTCGCGGCGGGCGCGCTCATCCATACCTACCCTTCCATAGAGGTCGGCCAAGGCATGATGAATCTTGTCAAACCGCTCTCTGGCAGAGACGGCGCGATTGTATTCCAGAAGTGCATCCTTGATCTGGCCTTGCTGTTCATAGATTCTGGCCAGATAATACTGGGATTCGAATGGGGTTTCATCCAGTTCGATGGCCTTCTGAAATTCTCTGGCGGCGCCTTCCAAATTCTTTGAGTCCCGGAGGTAAATTCGTCCCAGCCAATGATGGATGGCAGCATTGGCCGGGTAATCGTCCACCAATGATTCCAGCAAGCTTTGCGCTTCGCTGCTTCGGTTTAAATAGAACAGGCATTTTGCCTGCATAATTCCGGCTCCTGGCTGGTATACTGAGGATGTAGATAGCTTTGCGAATAGATCCTCCGCCTGATCAAGATGCTGGGCC
Organism: Leptospiraceae bacterium; assembly: GCA_020440935.1. Lineage (GTDB taxonomy): Bacteria > Spirochaetota > Leptospiria > Leptospirales > Leptonemataceae > UBA3465. Next base: position 1,709 of record JAGRNC010000537.1, read on the forward strand.
TCGTAAGCTTGCAAAGCCTGCGCAAAAATTTCGCGGTGTCCATCGGTGTTATCGCCACAGCCAGCCAACGACAATGCAGCAAACAAAACCGCAGCACCCAAAGCCCGATTCCATAGGCCGGCGACTCCAGGCATTGCCCCTGGGAGGATTTTATGGCGTTCTATACTATTCTGGATTCGCATAAAGGGCTCCTCCCACGATTTTGACTTTGACTTCGGATTTGATTTTTCCTATTTCCACCTGCTGCATTCGGGCCGCGGCAGCCAATCGTCTGCGAAGTTTAACGGCAGCAAGCATTCGAACTGCCAGAACCGGATCCTCGTCGTTCAATTTCTTGAGGTCAGGTACCGATTTCAGATCCTGCTCCGTGATCCCGCCGGACTCTACTGCGCTGCGATAGGACTGGATTGCATCCAGGCGACCTGACCGCTTGTCCAGATAATATTTAATCAATCCTTCCCGTAGGTACTTCCACATATACTGACGAAAATCGGAGCTTCCGGTGCTTACTTCGGACAGGGCCTTTTGAAGCAGTATGGTATCCAGGATGTATTTGTTTAACAAAGATTCC
>JAGRNC010000538.1 GCA_020440935.1 Leptospiraceae bacterium
CACAGCAGTAGAGCTGCGCAGGTCAGGACAATTTTCGATGGGACTTGCATCTATACTCTATGTCGGCAGGCGGAGTGCGGCCCTGCACATTATCCTTCGTCGTTCAGACACCGAATGGGCGCATTATCCCAGTATTCGAGGAATGCCAGGTATCTACGAATTTCGGGATCCATGGCACCGGCAACAGCGCATCCATATTCCATATTGGTTCCTCCCAGAAAGAGCAGCATATCCTGCTGGGGCAACGGCGAGAATCGATAGAATCCCGGCGCGACCTGGCGAATCTGCCGGCTTTGCCACCCGTCCCTCCCGAGAAGTAGCATTTCGGATTTGGATGGAATTCCGTCGGCGAAGAGCCAGCCCTGGGACAGGTTGATTCGATGGATCTGGGCGGCCTGGCAGCCTCCGTGGGAGCATGGAAGGCGAGGGTCGTTTTGCGTGGCCCTGGAGTGCCCTTTGTTCCAGATGAGGGTTTGCATGCCCCGGTGCGCCGGAAAGTAATCTCTGCCTTTGGATGCGCCAGCGGAGTATTGACCTGTATTGGATTCTTTGCCCCCGCTACATCGGTGCGAAGAAGTCGTTAAATGAAGAGCATGAAAGAAGGGACCTGCACCCGTGACCGCCACGGCTTCCGAAGCCAAACAGTAGGATGGTGGCGAAACGGCGATCTGCTCAGGCTCCGGATTCTTCTTGATTTCCAGAAAAGGCGGCCGAGCCAGCGGCAGGGCCAGGGACCGTTGTCTTTCGAACTCTCTGGAGAATTGTTCTGTGGTATTCATGGACCGTAACACAAAAAAGCCCTCGCGATTCTGATCTCTTGCGCTCTTGCTCCAGTTGTAAGATCCTGTCAGAACTACATTATCTACAATAGCCGTCTTATGGTGCATATGACCGCCATGGTAAATTCCGTCGCTGGCCACATATTGATTCTCATTTCCGTCATGATACAGTCGAATGGGCAGTTCTCCGCTGGAATAATACAAATCTTCCAGCGCTTCTCTGGCTGGCAGACTTGGCCCATCTCCATCAATAATGCCCGAAACGGGAATTCCTCTGGCGCCAGCGGCCAGAAGCAATTGCGCCAGCGTCGCATCGGTAAACCGAAATGTCATAAATCGTATACTGTGGCCTGCGCTAAAGATTCGCTGCGCTATGATTGTCTGTATTAATCTTCCACCTTCCGGAGAAAGAACCATTCGATGGGGCCCGATCCGAATAAACGGCCTGCGATCGTCCGGTTCCAATAGCCTTTGCCTGATTCGATGGGCCACGGCCGCAGGTAATTCAAAGAAAAGGAATGCATTGTTATTAAAATATAGTCCGCTTCGCGTAAAGTTCCCTGTTCCGGCAATCATCCGATTCGCATCGATTACCATACATTTCAAGTGCTGCAGCCCGCCGGGCTTGCGATAGTATACAGGAAGTTTGCGTCCCTTTAAGGCAGGATAATCCTTTTCGGGCGAAAGAATGATTTTTATCTTCACCTTCCGTCTCTGGGCGCGCTCGAGCGCTCTTAGAATCGGTCGGCTATTTAGCCCGTACGCCATGATTAGAACGGAATCTTGTGCCTCATTGATCCAGCGAACGATTCGTTGCTCGATTCGCATGCGCTCCTGGGAAGTGGAAATCGATTCTGGATGCGTAAACCAGGAGTCTAGCAAAACCTGTAAGACAGGCAGAAGCGGGTTTTCAGAACTGCCTGCCTTACAGCCCCACAAAAGAAGAATACAAAAAATTACTTCCGAACCAACCCTCCGATGGAAACCGAAGGCACCTTTGAACCGTCGCAATGGAATTGCATGCGAATCGGATCCGTAGGAACTATATTTACTGCCACGGCTCATGGTTCTTCGTCGCCCCCTGCCGAGCTGAATTCCAATTTTACCTCCATTGAGAACGCCACGTATTCGGCGAATGCCTTGGACGGCCTCGTTTTGCGGATCCAAATTCTTCCATAGCTCAGCGAAACAAAAGCCCTGGTCATTAGATTCCACTGTCGGCTGATCCGAATCTGAGCCTCCACGTAATCGGGCCGCGAAGGATCTGATCCTGTAGATGCCGGAGCTTGACCGCTGGCCGCCAGAGCCCGCGAATAGAGTGCACTCGCTTCCGCCTGATACCCGTTCCAGGAATATCCCAATCGTAGAAAGTAGCGAGCATGGTATCTTCCGCTCAGGCCCGAACATTCCTTTCCGTCCTCGTTTCGGCACAGATGTGGCGCCGGATCTGCCTTAAGGTAATCGGCTGTCAGCGGCAGATAGAGCATGTTAAGGCCC
>JAGRNC010000053.1 GCA_020440935.1 Leptospiraceae bacterium
GGACTGCCTGAGGAGACGTTTGGTCCCTACGGACTTGATAAAATTGTCCAGTATGCGCAGGCTCATGAGATTCAGATTCATGTAATCTCCTTTGAGCAACGTTCGGAGCTGACGGCCCTGTATAAATCACTGTCCGATCGCACCGGTGGTAAGTATCTGCGCATCTTTGATGAAACCGCAGTAAAGAACCTCTATGGTTCGATTCGCGAACATCAGGACAATCGGTATATAATAACCTACGATTCGCTGGCCGGGTCTTCGCTCAAGGATCGCTATGTTGACGTTCGCGTCGAAGTCAGGTTTCAAAACACTTCCGGAGTTGGGGACGGTGGATTCTTTGTGCCCCGATAAAGAGTAAACATATGAGAAAGATTCTGATATTAGTATCTGCGGTGGCCCTTGCCTCCATTCCTCTGCTGGCTCGAAATTTTCAAGATCAGAGCCAGAGTTACAGCAGTTCGGTGGAGCTATATCAGCAGGCCGATGAAAAATATAGAAATGGTCAGTATCGCGAAGCGCTCCAGTTGCTATCGCGTGCGCTGGATAAAAACCCGGCTTATAGCAAGGCACATTTACTGTCGGGCATGGCTGCCATCAATCTCTCTGACTTTGAACGGGCAATGCTCCATTTTGGCCAGGTGCTACAATCGGATCCTTCGAATCTGGAAGCGCGCATCGGAAAGGGCCGGGCTTTGACCGGGCTCGGTCAGCTGGATGCGGCAGAGGCTATTTTCGAGGAAGTACGAAAATCGGATCCTGGCAATACGGACAATCTTTACGGAATGGCACAATTGCGAATTCTACGGGGGCGAACCGATCTGGCCAAACAATACCTCGAATTAATTCTGCGAAAAGATCCGGCCTATCGATCTGCTCTCCAGGATATGGCCGTTCTGGAAACAGCGGCCGGCCATTTAGAGTCTGGTAAAGATTACCTGCGCCGCGCCATTGCCGTGGATCCGTCCCACACTTCCGTGGCGGTGACCCGGGGGCGTGTGCTGGCGCTAGAATCGGAGCAGGTGCGGTCGGTGGAAGAAAGCCTGCGACTCAAAGACGAGGCTGCCGATGCGCTTCGCACCTCGCTGGAAGAGTCCCCCGATCTATCCATCTATCAGGCGCTGATTCGTCTGGATATAGAGCGAGGCTATCCGGAGGAGGGTCTGGAGATTCTGGAAGAAGCCCGCCAGCTGGATTCCAATAATCAGAATTTGATGCGTCTTTCGGCCAACCTGAGTCAGGCAATGTATCAGAAATCTGGCGAGCGCCGCTATCTTGATGCAGCTATGGATTCCCTGCGGCATCTGTGCGAAGATAGCCCATCGGATGTGCTGGCCTGTTATCGGCTGCAAATGATTGCGCTGGACAATACCGGCACCAGCGCGGTGCGATCCTACCTTACCGATCGTCATCTGCAGCTTGCTGCCAGATACGAGAAGGATTTGCGCTATGGATTGAGAGTAAGTCATCTCAAACAAGCGCTGGAGCTTTCTCCCGGACATGCAGGTCTGGAATCCAAATTACTGGAAATCTATCGGGCCGATGGGAATTTTGATAGTTATCTGAGCACTCTTGTCTCGCTGCGCGACAGGCATCCGGAAGAGCCACTCTGGCAATATCGTCTGGAGCGCGCCATGCAGGCCAGGGGAAATTATCTTTCTTATCGCGAAGAGCTCAATGGACTGCAGCCTGGCATGAACAATTCCAGTCGTCGTCCCTCGGTGGTTCTCGTACTCGATTTTCTCTCCCGCGATGGAAGCCACTGGAATGGCGAACAGGTGGTGGGCCGTTCCATCGCCGATGCGATCAATGACAGCGGAAAGCTAGAATCCGCTCCCGATGGAGTGCGCGAGAGGATTCGCGAATTCGCCTATTCTATGGATTCTCTGGAACAATCGGAATACGCCGATCGATTCGCGGCCGATTACCGTCCATTGCTGTTTGATGCTTCCTATTTTGGATATCTGGACGAATTGGATCGCAACGGAAGTGCGAGGAATCGAATTCGCTACATTGTAAGCGGAACCTTTACCGCAGGCGAGGGTAGCATTACCATCGAATATTCACTGCGGGACCGTTTTACCGGTAAGGAGCTCTATTCCGGTAGATCCACAGCTACCGGTGAGGATGCGCTGCATCGGGCGGCCCTGCAAGTAGCCGAACGAATCGAACGTCTGACTCCAGTGCGGGGAGAAGTTGTAAAGGTAAACGACGGATTTGTATACATTCATGCCGGAAAGCGGGATGGGGTAGAAAAGGGCCAGGTGTTTATCCTGGAAAATGATCCATCGAAAGAATTTCAGGTTGTGGAACTGGACACGTCCTTTGCGGCGCTTAAGCCCGGCAAAGATGTCCCTCTCATTAGCGCCGGCATGGTGCTCTTATCTAATCCTAGAATGCTTCGCTAAATGCAGCTGCCGGCAACGCCGCTTCCTGATCTGGATCCTTCGCCAACAGGAGCGGCATCAGCCTTGCACTCGCTGCTTCAGTCAAAAGATCGCAACAAGGCAGAGACCGACAAGGGCACATTTATTCGGATGCTCAGTATTCTTTTTGGATCTGCAGGATAAATTCGGTAACGCTCACATTTCCCGCATAATCCACGGCCTTTACTTTGAGGACATTGCGTCCATTTTGAAAAGGTAATATGCCCAGATTATGATACCAATCGGTAAACACGGACTCAAAGGGAAGGGCTCCAGAGAGCAGCCAGCCCTGCGGCGTGGAATCAATGGCGCTGAATTCTCTCTGTCCCTGCTGCTTTCCGTTGAGCGACCAGCTTAATTGATAAACTCCGCGACGAGTGGAACCTTCCAGACCAGGATCGCGCACATTTAAATGCACCGGATAGGCTTTGGTCAATCGAATGCGATGCTCCCGTTCCGGTAATAAGGAGGACTTGCCCTTTTCCGTGAAGAAGATGAGTTCCTGAACCACTGGAGCATGCGTGTCCGTGACTTTAGGGAGCACCTCCAGCGGGTTGATAAACTCTTTGCCGTAGTTCTTCGCCACGAAGAAATGCAGGTGCGCCCCGCCGGATCGGCCGGTGTTACCGGAATACCCGATAATTGTATTGCTCGTTACATCACCGTAGCGCACACGCGCCAATTCTTGAAGATGGAAGTAACCGCTCCACCATCCGTCCCCGTGGTCGATAATCATCAAGTTTCCTGGACCGGGTAATGGTCGAAAAGGATTGTCGCTGGCTCGGCGGCTGTAAAGAATGCGTCCATCGGCGATGGATTCCACGGGATCGTCCTGGCTGGCTATGTCCAGGCCTGCATGAAAATGGTCGTCTCTGGATTCGCCAAACGTGGAAGTAATTCCGCGGAGGTCGGGTAGGTTGCCTTTTACCAGCGGCCATTCAAAACGCCGTTGGTCGGCTAACGCTGCCGTAGTGAGAATCAGAATCAGGGCAAATGGGGTCCAGCGGCGCATAACAATGGAAAGTTGCTGGACAGGCCGCTAGAAGGCAGCCATTTTTTTCCTGATCGTAGAAGGTTGCATTGAATTCAGCAGTCGAACAAAAGAACAAGGGGATGACCCCCTCCGAAATTTTATCTCTGGTCCGTCGTTGTGGGGACCGAGAGCCGGATGCGCTACGCCGGTTCTTTGATCTTTATTCGAACGATATCTACAACTTTCCTTTGCGCGTATTTCACCTTGATGAGGATGCTGCGTCCGATTTCTATCTTTACGCATTTGAGCGCCTGCGTACCGGACAGCGCTTCAAATCGTTCCAGGGAAAAAGCAGCTTCCGCACCTGGTTCTATACTGTTTTGCGAAACATGCTCATCGACTGGATGCGCACAGTACACGAAGTCAAGACCGTCGAAAAGCAGAAGTCCGACGATGACGGTCGGAATATGCAATGGATCGAAACTGTGGCCGATCCAGAAAGCGAGCGGGCCGATGATTCCATTTTTCAGGACCGATTTAGAAAGACCCTGGAAGAGCTTTCCCCGGATCTGGCCGTAGTTTTTAAACTTGTTTTTCTATATTATCTGGATCTGGACGATAACGACTGGGCCTATCTAGAGCAAACCTCCGAGGTTTCTCTACCCGACATTGTAAGAAAGATGGCGGAGGTCAAAAACGAGCTGGCGGAAAAGGCAAGCGCCAACCAGAGCCAGCAGGACAAGATCACCTCCCTCTACCTGTCCATTCTGGAGCTAAAGACCAAGCATGGTCGCATGTTGTCGGATATGGAAACCAGAAAGCTGGATCCCGGGGAGGGGGCCGAAATTGACCGGATTGAGCATCTAATCGAGAAGAAGCAAAATCAGCGGGATCGGCTCATCGAGAAGCGAAAAAAGGGCCATTTTGTGGTCCGTGCGCCCTACCGCTTTGTTTCGGAGATTCTGGGAATGCCCGAAGGTAGCATTTCCGTGATGATGTCGCGGGTTATGGACTCTTTCCGGATGGATGCAGAGATCCGAAAAGCCCTTCTGGACGAATGAAATCTTTGCTCTTTTTTGCATTATTTTTTCTGAAATCCGTCCGGGATTTCGTCTCCTAACTGTAGAAGGTAATTATCATGAATTCCAAAGAACAGCTGATTCAACTCGAAGAAGCATTAATCGCCACCGGATTGTATAAACGGTTGGCGGCCAATCAAGCGGATGAAGGTTCCTGGCCCCAGCGTCTGGAAGCCCTGCTGCAGGAGATGGAAAAGGGCAAAGTTAAGGCCCTGAGCGCCGCCGAGAGTGCGCATTTGTCCGAATACATTGCAGCACGGAACCTCATGGATGCGACCCCACTGGAAGAAGTTCCAGAAGCGCTGCTGGCCTCCGTGCATCGAGCCCTGGAAACCCCGGCGCAAAACAAGGACAGCATCGTTGTTCGACTGCTACGGAATGGACTGGAGCTGGTGCAGGGTAGCCTGGCCGGCGCCACCCTGGAGCTGGCTCCTCTGGCAGCCACGCGACGATCTGCTCCGGCAGATGCGCCCCCGGTGGGCAACACAGGATCCCGCATTGATCTAAAAATGCCTGCGGGCCGAGGAATGGTTCATTGCAGTATACTGCAAACCTCAGCCACGGAGGCTATGGTTTCTATTTCGCTGAAGAACCTGGCCGGAAACTTCCAGATCTCTCTTCGAAAGGGAGACCGCCTGGTAGGCTCGCATAGCGGAGTAAGAAGCGAGCGTGCGGTGCAGTTTGATCGCATCGAAGCCGGTCAGTATTCTATTGAATTGAAGGGCGCGCAAAGCGTCGCAATTCCGTTCTCCATCGTCTAACGGCGGTTGCCCCCGCCGTTCCTTTTTTTGCCCGCGGAGTCATCGGCGGGTTTTCTTTTTGGCTGCATCGCCATTGGGCGGCTGGCGCACCTTGACTTGAAGGTGGGTTCGGGTTACGGGACCTCTACAGTTACGGATATGGATTTGGCGCTCTAGAATCTGGACCGACTTTAACCGGCCTTCGCCTCTTTGCGCATGAGTGTTCGCGATTGTTCGCCCACAGTTAGAAAAGCGCCCTGTACCTGTGGAATATTGGAAAGCTTTTCCTGCAATTCCTGGTTCCAGTTTACGCCAAACGATTCATGGGCTCGAATAACGGTCACGCCTTCTTCCTCATTTGCGGCCAGATGAAAATATACGGCCAGAGGTCCTTGATGGCAACGGAAGAGAGTCACCAGATTCTGGATCACTTTCTGGTTCAGATTTTCTCTGCTAATTTGAAGGTGCAGACTTCGCTCCAGCTTCTCTTCCAGGGACTCTCGATTCAGAGGCGATAGGGAATCTACCAGAAGTTGAACCGTGCCGGTTTCATCGTTTTTATCGATCTTTGCTTTAACCCAGAATGCCTGATCGACGGCGATCACTCCGCGCAGTTGTTCAAAGTTCTTTGGAAATACAATGCAATCCACTCGACCTGTAAGATCTTCGATGGTCATGCGGCAGTATTCATTGTTCTTTTTGTTAACCTGCACCGATGCCTGTGTGATTACGGCTGCGATTTCCACGACTTTTCCGCTATCGAACTGTCCCAGTTTTTCAATGGGTATGACGCGCGCGCTCTTGAGAAAACGTTCGTATTTGCTCAGCGGATGACCGCTGAAGTAGATTCCCAGAACCATCTTTTCCTGGTTTAGAAGAGTGGTTTCATCGTATTCGATAACATCATCGCCGCGGGGTATGGGCTCTTCGGTAGCCTCTGCGGCGCCCAGCGCATCGAAAAGCGAACTCTGGCCGCTAATTCGATCTTTCTGATGATTCTGCGCATGCTGCACTGCCAGATCCAGGCTTTCCATGAGGGCCTTTCTGGTGTAGTTCATGGATTCGAAAGAACCGGCCTGCACCATGGACTCCAGAGTTCGACGATTACACAGTCGAAGGTCGGTGTTTTCCATAAAATGGAAGAAGCTTTTGAAGCCTCCTTCGCGCTCTCTGGCCTCAATGATGGATTCCACTGCCTGCGCGCCCACATTCTTAATTGCATTGAGCCCAAATCGAATGACGCCTTCCTTTTCTACATGAAAACGAAGCATGGAATGATTGATGTCCGGGCCCAGGATCTCCAGACCCATTTCTCTGCATTCCAGGATGTATGGAACCAGCCGATCGGTCTTATCGATCTCCGAATCCAGAACGGCCGCCATATAGTACGTGGGAAAATTGGCTTTCAGGTAGGCTGTGCGATACACCACCATTGCATAGGCGGCGGAGTGGGATTTGTTGAATCCGTATCCAGCGAATTCGGCCATTTGATCGTATAAATGGGCCGCAAAGTCCTTGTTGTAGCCGCGCGCCGCAGAGCCTTCGATGAACTCTACGCGAAGCTCGGCCATTTTCTCTTTTTTCTTTTTGCCCATTGCCTTTCGCAGGTCATCCGATTTGGCCGGGCTAAATCCGCCGATCTTTTGTGAGATCTGCATCACCTGTTCCTGGTAAAGAACAACGCCGTAGGTTTCGCCCAGGATTTCTGCCAGGTCATCGTGGGGATATACCAGCTTTTCCCGGCCTTTTTTGCGGTTCACATAGGCATCGGCCATGCCGCTTTGCAGTGGGCCCGGTCGGTACATGGCAATCAATGCTACCAGGTCTTCGAATACCTCGGGTTTCATGCGGATTACGAATTCGCGCATACCGGGGCTGGTCTCTAGCTGAAATACGCCTTTTACATTGCCGCTCTGTAGCAGTTTGTAGGTCTTTTCGTCGTTCAGCGGAATTGTGTTTAGATCAACAGTCTCGCCGGTTCTTTCCTGGATTCCGCGAATACAGTTGTTGATTACTGTAAGGTTTCGCAGTCCAAGAAAGTCCATCTTGACCAGGCCCACTTGCGGCAGTGCAAGAGTGGTCATATCGTATTGAGTAACAAGAATTCGTTGCTTGGTCTTTTTGTCGCCAGCGCCAGGAGTACTTACCGTTGCCAGCGGAACGATTTCATCCAGGGGCCTGGGACCAATTACTACGCCCGCTGCATGCACGCCGGTATGCCTGGAGTTCCCTTCCAGTGAATGGGCTACTTGAAATACCTTTTTTCCCAGTTCGTCGTTTTCTACGTAACTGCGAAACTCGGACGATTTTTCCAGTGCATCATCCAGGGTAGTGCCCGGTACCGACGGAATGAGCTTGGAAAGGTTGTTTGCCTCGGCAAAGGGCATCTTTAGAACCCTGGCCACGTCTTTCATACATGCTTTGGCCGCCATGGTTCCATAGGTTACGATCTGGGCGACGTGGTCTTCGCCATATTTATGGCGAACATAGTTGATCACTTCTTCCCGGCGATCCACGCAGAAATCCACGTCGATATCGGGCATTTCCTTTCGAGCAGGATTAAGAAATCGTTCAAATAGTAAGCCGTAGCGAAGCGGATCAATGTCGGTAATACCCAGACCATAGGCCACAATGCTTCCTGCCGCCGATCCGCGACCAGGACCTACCGGGATGCCCTGGGATTTGGCCCAGTTGATAAAGTCCTGCACAATCAAAAAGTAGCCCGCGAAATCCATGCTTTCGATGGTCTGGATTTCAAAATCGAATCGCTGCATGACGGTGGCCGACAGCGGCGATCCGTAGCGGCGCGCCAGCCCCTGCAGGCATAGCTCGCGCATATAGGAATTAAGAGTATGACCTTCGGGAACGTCAAAGCGCGGTAGCAGCGGATTTCCTGCCTGGAACTCCATGGAGATCATTTCTGCGATTTTGCGCGTATTGTGAAATGCATCCGGAAGCTCGGGAAAGAGCTTATACATTTCTGCCGGGCTCTTTACATAAAACTCTGGATTGAATGCGAAAGCCAAATCGTCGTCGATAGTCTTCTTCTGATTGATGCGAAGCAGAATGTCCTGCACTTCATGGTCTTTGCGGCTCAAGAAGTGGCTGTCATTTGTAAGCACTAGCGGAATACCCAGCCGACGGGAAAGCTCTACGTTTCCCCTGGCTGCGATCTTTTCATCTTCCAGTCCATGGTTCTGGATTTCCAGATAGAATCGCTCCGGTCCAAAGATCTCTTTTAGTTTTCCTGCAAGCCTTTCTGCTTCGCTTTGCTGCCCGGTAAGAATCTTTCGCTGCACTTCTCCGCCCAGGCAGGCAGTGGTACAAATTAATCCTTCGCTATGCTGCGAAAGGTATTCGTAGTCAATTCTGGGTTTGCGATAAAAGCCATCGGTATAGGATTTACTGGTTAGCTTTATTAGATTGCGATAGCCGGCTTCGTTCTGGGCCAGAAGTATGAGGTGATAATTATTGCCATCGGCCAGAGACTCCATAGCGCGGGTCTCGGTCATCTTTCCGGGGGATACATAGAATTCATTTCCGATAATTGGTTTGATGCCCGCCTTCACCGCCTCCGTATAGAAGTCGATGACGCCGAACATATTGCCATGATCGGTGATGGCCACGCTATCCATCCCATTTTCCTTGCAATGCTGCATCAAATCCGGTATACGGATGGCACCGTCCAGAAGGCTGTAGGTGGTATGCAGATGCAGGTGGGTGAATTTTTCCGAGAAGCTACTACGGGGTGTAGATTCTGCTTGCATGACAGGGGACATAATTCCACCCTCCCGGAAGCGGGGCAAGCAAGAAGTTGAACCCGGGCAAAATCATGAGGATCTCTGAAGCGGCCCATCTACTGTCCATCCCCAGGCATAAGATCCATTACTGGAAAAAGACGGGCCTTCTGGGGGCCACCGGCGACGATCTCACCTTCGAGGATCTAAAGCGCCTTCGGCTGCTAGAATCCTGGCGCAAGAACGGATTAAGCCTACAAAGAATTCGAAAACTGGCGCTCAGACTGCAGCCGGACCGATCGCTGATGCAGATGGAACTTCTCCATGGCGCGAATCTGGCCCTTCGCGAGGGAACCGCCCTGGTGGATCCCCTGAGCCAGCAGGAATTTCTGGATTTTTCCGGGGAAGCCACCGAAGAAGAAGGGCGCGTTCTGGAGCTACGGTCCAAGAAGCCCGATGCCATTCGCACGGACGACTGGTCCGACGAGGACGACGAAATCGTCCGTCTTCTGGAAGAACGCCTGGCCGAAGAGGAACGTGAGATCGAAGGCAAATTGGTAGATGCCCGCGAACTGCAGGCCGCCGAGGAGGGCGCCCGACTTTTCGAGGCCATTCGCCAATCCAATCCAGAGAAGGCCGTGGCCACGCTGGAAGGCATTATTCAGGATCGGCCCGATTACCTGCCGGCCCGCATCGAATTGGGAAATCTATTCTTTGAGCGCGGCGATCTGGATTCGGCGGCTCGAAGCTATGAGCAGGCTCTGGAGCTGGATGCCGATTGCGTAGAAGCGCTGTATAATCTTGCGAATGTCTACTATCGGCAGGAAAAGTTTGCCGCAAGCATCCGATTGTTCCACCGATCTATCGATCTGGATCCAGGTTTTCCCGAAAGCTACTACAATCTTGCTCTGGTGTACTATAGCCTGCGCTACTTTCAGCAGTCTGCCGAATTGTTCGAGTCCTATCTGGAGATGGACTCGGACAGTCCCTTTGCCGACAACGCCAGAGATTTCCTGGATGACATCCATGAGTTGGCCGATGGAGATCCCAGCCCGGGGTTATTCGATGGCCTGGATTAGCCCTGGAATTCTTGGATCCTTCGGCAGGATCGGGCCAGGCCTGGGAGAAAGCGCAGCAACGCATCCATCGACTGGGTTCGCAGGCAGGAAAAACCCACAGTATAAATCGGACCGTTTTAACGTTCTAAACCATGAGAAGTGATAAGTGATGCCCAGGAATCAATGTGGACAATGACTTACCATAGGCCGACAATGGAAGGAATGAATGCAGCAAGTCAGCATTCCCGGGATCCGGCCGAAGAAGTTTATGAAAAAGTAAACTTCCTGATGCTGAAGAGCTCGGCCGATTATCTGGTGCAACTGGAGTCCTCGGTTCTGGAGGATTTTGTACTCAAATATTCGGGCGTATTAATCTTTTTGCTCAATGTGCTGGATCCCGACCGCAGTTTAAAGCTGCTGAGTAGGCTCACCAATGCCTCGGTGCTTTCGCTTCTGGAAGAGGAGCTTCGAATGCTTGCCATCCGTGAGGTGGCCCACCTCGGCGACGATCCTGAAAAGCTCATCACTCTCACTGGCTATCTGGACCTGGTGGATCGGTTGGCCGGTCACGAAACCATTCCGGATCAAGAGAAAGGAGTGATTCAGGACGCGGTCCGCATCCTCGCCGATATGTCCACGGAAGGCGGAAAGAAGCGCTTTTTGTATCTGGAGTATTTCTCGGCGGACAAATTGCAGGAGATCTTTCGGTTTAATCTGGAGAAGAATCCTCCCGTAAACTTTGGGTTGATGGCTTTTAGCTCCGAACAGGTGCGCGAAACGATTCTGGCAATACTGGCTCGTCAGAAACCCGATCTGCTAACATGCGTGCCGCCCACGCTTTTCTCTCTTCTAATTTACAAATTGTTTCTGGATA
>JAGRNC010000539.1 GCA_020440935.1 Leptospiraceae bacterium
GGTCATTCTTCTTTGACTGGATCCGCTTCTGGATGATCTGATCTTCCGTAACCTTGTTTCCGATCATTGCATCTACCAGATTCGGCTGGTGTTTCGCATCAAACAGGACTGTGCTTCCGGCCTGCGGGTCCGCATCGACCAGCAAGACGGCTTTTTTATTCTCCGGTCCTTTCTCCGCTGCAAAAGCCTTCGTTAGCAATACCGCAGTAGTGGATTTCCCGCTACCGCCTTTTTGGTTCACTATTGCGATCTTCACTTCCGCACCGCCTTAGCAATCAAACCCAGGAACAGGGCTTTTAATGGTTGCCCTACCCTGTCCCCGGCCCAGCCGGTAAACGTGCCCCAGCGTGGCTGTATGTGCGCCACAAGGGATGGTTTTCCCTGTTTCTTCCCTGTTTTCTGCAGGAATAGTGCGGGAATGGTGGTCCATCGATCCCGGATCCAGCTGGAAAGATGCGTGGATTTATGGGTCTGCATCTTCGTAAACAGGATGGCCAGTTCATTGGATGACAGCTTCTTGCGTATTCCATCCGGTAACCGGTCCAGCCATTCGCGTATTGCTTCCGGGGATGTCCCCGCCTTGTTCGCGGTCATTGTGATTTTCCGTTGCCCTGTCCGGGCTTTTGATTGTGTTCTGGTCTTAGCCATGATTCGCACCTCCATGCGTTTTGTGGTCAGGAAGCCGGGGCGCTGCAACGTCCCGGTCCTTCCGCTTTTCAATTCTTATCAATGAATTGCTTTTGATGGTTTATTTCATCCAGTGCCAGGTTCTTGGCGGTTTCCTTCGCATCCAGCGCCGCCCGGAATAGTTCTGCCCAGCTGGTCCCGTCCCGTTCGTTCAATCTACAAAGGAAGCGTTCTATCTTCCGGGCTGCGTATTGCCTTCGATCAATTCTCACCTTTAGCCTTCTTTTTGCGCTCTACTTCCTGTTGTAGAATCCATTGAATCTGATTTGATCGGGACCGCATTTCTTCCTGGGCGATTTCTTCAATCGCTTCTGCCAGTTCCCGGGGGATGGTCATTGTAAAGGTTACGGTGTCGCTGGTTCGGATTTCGCCTTTCTTCGGTCTTGCCATTAGATTTCGATTCCTTGAACATACTGGTCAGTGTAAAATGCGGATGTAGTTTTCGGGTCGCTATGCCCCAGAAGTTTCTGGGCGAAGATATGATCCCGGGTTCGGGTCGCAAGGATCCCGACAAGGTGGCGGAGGCTATGCGGTGCCAGGGTTTTCCCGCGACCGTCCTTTATGCCCCAGCTGTTCACAACCCTTTGCAGGCTTCTGGTTACAAGGTGCGTACGTTCGCCTGTAATTACATTGGGCCGAGACCATAGGATGTGGTCATCTTCTACCCCTGCGGCCCGGTGGTAGTCGCGTATCACTGCCATCAGTTTTCGGAAGTGTGCTTTTCCTAACTTCACAGTGTGCCAGTCCTTCCGCTTCTTTCGGTAGAACGTGACAGCCGGGGATCCATCGATGTCCTTTTCAAAATTGCTTAGTTTCAATTCGCACAGTTCAGAAGCCCGCATCCCGGTTGCCGTAAGTAGATGCAAAATACACCGGTCCCGCAGCTGCACTTCGTCGATGGCCAGTTCCAGTCTTTCTTTCAGGTCAAGGATGGCCTGAAGTTCAGGGGCCTTCGCCCGGGCCGACCTGGGTTTCCGGGGGCCACCACTATCGCCGGATTTCTTCCGGGCTTTCTTTTGTTCCCGGACGGAATTCAGCTGGATGACTTTTGCCGGCTGCGCCATGCGCTGAATCTATCCCGTGCCCCGGTCCTGAAAAGTATTTTTTTTGTATTTTTGAAAAAGCGCTCTGTGTCTCTGATGTCTGAAAAAGGATGAAATCGGACACGGGCAATCTGTATTCTAATGACGCGGCTGCGGATTTAACTGACGCATCAGAAGCGGATGGGACATT
Source organism: Leptospiraceae bacterium (assembly GCA_020440935.1). Classification (GTDB taxonomy): domain Bacteria; phylum Spirochaetota; class Leptospiria; order Leptospirales; family Leptonemataceae; genus UBA3465. Next base: position 1,921 of record JAGRNC010000539.1, read on the forward strand.
TTTGGGGAATTTGGGGAATCGGGCGCTGAGAGAATCTTTCAGCCAGCCTTGCGCCGGGATCCCCCCCGGATCCCCAGCACGTTCTTTCGTGCGAGTCCTTCGTCGTGCTCGGCTTCCTTTAATCGTGGCGGCCCGGTGGTGAACATCTCCCAGGTATCGACAATCGTTTTGCCGTCGCTGCACAGGTAGGGGTCGAATCTATCCCAGGGGGCTAGCTCCTGCCAGCTCATCGATGTAAGCCACGAGTAATCGAGCGGGTCAAAATGCGGACTACTGCTCACGCGGATTGTTTATCGATCTCCGCAAGGATGCTTTCCAATAGCTCACTTGGGTCGTTTTTTGTGCCGGGGGCATT
>JAGRNC010000540.1 GCA_020440935.1 Leptospiraceae bacterium
TTTTGTACGGATTCTTGAAGGATTGACCTCGAGGAACCTCAGGGGGGAGTTTAATATCGCCGGACCGGAAGGCATTGATCGATGGAACTTCGGCAGACGTATAGCCGCAGTGATGGGCCTGGATCCCAATATCATCCGGCGGGTCGGATCCGATGAATTCCCCTCCCTTGCGCGGCGTCCGGCAGATACTACCTTTGATACCGACAAAGTCTCCAGCCTTGGCCTGAAACCAACGCCACTGGACGAATCGATTGAGCTGTCCGTCCAGCAAATGGAGGCATTAGCTTGAGCCAATCCGATCGGCAAATTCCAGGCCTTGTGACTGTAATGATGCCCGTCTTCAAAGGCGAAGCTTTCATTGCTGAGGCAGTAGAGAGTATTCTGGCACAAAGCCACGAGAACTGGGAGCTCCTGGCTCTTGATGACTGCTCTCCGGACGGTTCGGTAAGCATTCTGGAATCATTCAATGATTCCCGTATTCGAATCTTGAGGAACGAGAAGAATCGCGGGGTTGCGTTCGGACGAACCAGGTGTGTGCAGGAAGCAAAAGGAGAATTCTGCGCATGGTTGGATCAGGACGACTATAGCGAACCTGATCGTCTTGCTCTACAGGTGGAAGCGTTTCGCGCGGATCCCGAATTGGTTCTATGTGGCAGCGCTATTCGGGTTTTTGGCGATGGGGAAAGAATTGAAAATGTGCCGCTGGATCACCACTGGATCAAGGCATCCCTCCTTTTTGAGAATCCATTTGCGACATCGGCTTTGATGTTTCGAACCCAGATCTTCCGAAATCACGATCTAACCTTCCGCCAGGATTTGTTCCCTGCGGAGGATTTTGACGTATTCTCCAAGATAGTTTTTCTGGGGCGCGCACGGAACCTGCCAGAAGTTCTAACCCATTACCGCCTGCATCCCGGTCAGGGGAGTTCCAACAAGGAACGACTGGTTCGAGGGCACAATTATGTGATTGATACCATCGTTCGAAGATTACTGGCCGAGTATTCCGAAGAGGATGCGAACATTCACCATAGAATTTCCCAGGGAATCCAGGAATCGGATCCGGACTTCATCGAGAGAGCCGATGCCTGGCTGGCCCGATTGGAAGAGGCGAATCGGCAAAAGCAAGTATTTGAACCCATGGCCCTGCAGAGTGTCCTGGCCAGTCGATGGAAAGGGATCTGTCACAGTCGCATAGGGAATTCATTTCACGTTGCTCGTTTATACTTCCAGGGTCATGCGCTTCGCTCCGGGGCCGTTTCCCGGAGGGGACGATTTCTGCACGCCCTGCGACTGGCTCTCGGACCCTACAAGCGGATGGTGGGGCTATGACTGTGGAAGCAGAACCGGTCCTGGACCAGAATTGGGTTCGCAATCAGAAACCGGGGTTGGTTTCCGTTATCATTCCCACATACAATCGGGGGCACATTGTTGAACAGGCCATAGAAAGCGTATTGAATCAAACCTATTCACAATTGGAGCTACTGGTTGTGGACGACGGTTCATCGGACAATACAAGGAATGTGATACAGAAGATTCAGGATGAAAGAGTCCAATTCATTGAAAGGTCTCAGAACGGCGGCCAGAATGCCGCCCTGAATACTGGATTGGAACACGCCGAGGGCCAATTCATAGCTTTTTTGGATTCCGATGATCTATGGAAACCGGAATTTCTTGAAAAGCTTGTGAATCCTCTTGCCCAAATCCGTGAGCCGGCGGTCGCCTACTGTCGAGCGGCTATTATGGAGGACGGGGAGCTTCGCACCATGGTGCCTTTTAAGCTGGAAGGTTGGATCTATCCGGAGGCTTTGACGCAGGGCTTCGTCTCACACATGATTACTCTGGTCGTCCGCCGCGAGTGCGTATCTCTTTCTGGTCCATTTGACCTTTCCTTTCGAAACTGCCAGGATGACGATTTCTGTTTGCGGCTAGCAAAGCATTGCCCGTTTTCTCTTGTAAAGGAAGATCTCGCCATTGTCCGGCAGGGCGAAGACCAGGTTTCCGTGCAATGGAAAGACTACGCCGATGGATGGTATCGGCTCTTCCGAAAGTTTGAAGGGGATATTAAATCCCATTGCGGGTCCCGGCAAGTTGGTGCGCATTTCAGCACCTGCTTTGCTCACTACCACAGGGCGCGCAGCCCGGGTGGAATGGTCAAGAGCATGTTCAGGGCCATGATTGCGCATCCTCCATCCGGGTTTCGCCTTTTCGGAAAATTGGCCGGGCTGGTTCTTCTTTATCTTCCGAGGAAGCTCGGTTTCACAAAGAAAGTGGCTAT
>JAGRNC010000541.1 GCA_020440935.1 Leptospiraceae bacterium
CTCTACGATGCAGACGAACAAATCGGTTTGCCAGGATTGTAGCCAGCGAAAAGATGAAGGCGGCGAAAAAATAGGAAAATACCGGAGGCCAGTTCAGAATTCCATTGCTGACGGCCAGTTCTTCGAAAAAACCAATGACCACGAAGAGCATTCCGCCCAGCATATACAGGCCGTCGCGATTTCCCTGTATTACGCCGGCCGATTGAATGATGATGGTACAGAGTAGCATCAATAGCCAGATTGGCTGGCCAAAGTTCTTCTGCACAAACCACCATTGCTGCACATCGTCCGTGGAGAAAACGTGAATCGCCATACCCACCATGATGGCCGACATGACCACCGATGCTATATCCACGATTCTAATGGTTATCGTTTTCTTCAGATCGAAATAGACGCGAACAAAATAAAGAAAAACGATAAACAGAAGATACGTCAGTGCGAACTCCAGGCGCTTGAAAGTTAGAAAGGAGATATCCAGCTCGAATCGGAGTTCCGTGCGAATCAACTGCCGGAAAACGAATCCGTAGATGAATGCAGCAAACAGGAGGTTTTCTCGATTCTGCCTTCTTCGAATGAAGAGAAATAGAAAATACGAACCCGCCGTAAAGTACGCGACTAAAAAGATGATCTCACCATAGTCTTCGTCACGAAGAATTCGATTCATGACGCTGGAAGGTCCAATCTCGGTGCGTCCGCGTACCATGCCGCTTTCGCCGTCGAAGTATCCTTTCACGTGCACAAGGATCGTGTTCTCTCCATTTTTCCGGATTAGACCGGGCGGAATCTCATAAATCCGGACGCGATCGTAGGAAGTCGGCACATCCTTCTCCCATTGCCCTGTTTCACCGATTAGCTGGCCATTCAGGTAGGTACGGTCCTTATCATCGATGCGCCCTAACCGAACGGAAAGATGATGCTGGATTTCCCCCTTAATTCGAAACCGATGCATGTACCACATTTCTTTGACGTTAGAGTCATATCCTTCCACTCCTTGCAGTCCGCCGGGAACGAAGGCCTCCTTCCAACCCGGGGATGCGGGATTGGGCTCATTGCTATCAGGAGGGCTGAATCGGACCATCCAGGTGTTAGAATCCAGACTGCTCACCTGATTTGGATCAATTTGTTGAATGGAACTCTGCCCGACCTCGGAGTCCGGGGAATCGGCCGGACTCTCCAGGGCTGGCTGTGCTTCTACAGACCATACAGCCATAAAAGAAAGAAGAATAAAGGTAGCTCTGCGGAGCATAGGCAGTACAAATCTGAATGATTTGTTGGCTTCGGTCAATCTGTAAACTTTGGTTTTTGCAACTCAAAGTCTCCGCCGGAAATCGCAATGGCGGAAAGCCCTCCGCCATTGCGCAAAGATACATCGTAGGCTAGGGCCTGGACCTAAAGATCTGAAAACTCTGCTGCGGTAAAAAATCAAAGGATTCCACCAATTTATAACCGGCTTCTTCCATTTCGGTTCGGATGACGGCTGGATCAGTAGTATGCCCAAATAAAGATACGAAATTAAACCCTTGCTTCTTATGATCTATGATGGCCACTCTTCCATTTTCTTTCAGGCACTTGCGAAGTTTACGAAAATATTCGATGCGATCCGGCAGATGATGATAGGAATCGCGCAAAAAGATTAAGTCCACGCTACGGGCCGCCAGATTACTTTCGGTTTCGCCCGCCTCCACCGTCTGAATATTTTTGATTCCTTCCTCTGCGGCTCTGCTTCGGATGACGGCTAGATAATCGGCATTGATATCCACAGCAAATACCTGACCCGGCTGAACAATGCGTGCAAATCGAAGACTGTAGTATCCTCCACCGGCGCCCAGATCTGCAACCGATTGTCCGGGCTTCAGTTTTAGAGCATCGATCACCCGATCGGGCATAGCCGCTTCCATGGATGCAGTCTCATTGAAATGTTCGGCCATCTGCTGATTGGTGCAGGCAGCCAGCACAAGGCAAAGCGCCAGTGTCAGGAGCCCCAGGACACCTCCCTGGAACCTCTGGGATTCCATGCTATTCTTATGCTGCTGCCCTGTCATTTGGACCATTCTCCATGCATGCAGGCTCGGCTGCGGCAACTCTTTTGCTACGGTATTCTCTCTCGCTTTCATTTTGAACCTCTCGGTAATTGGAATGGTTTCACCGTCGGCTCAGGCCTCGGGCTTGTGCGCACAGTAACCCATCTGGCGCCCAATGTCGTCCGTCTGGATCGAACAGGACCATTCCCTGGTAAGGCCTTGCTATTAGTGGCTTGAAAACCTACAAGCAAAGG
>JAGRNC010000542.1 GCA_020440935.1 Leptospiraceae bacterium
CGTGGCAGGTGGATCGTCGGGACTTTGATCTGAACGGCGAACACGTGGCTAACCTGGTAATGAACAACATGGTGGATCTAAAATACACCATCAATCTTAAGAAGATTCAGGCTAATGCCGAAGCGAAAACCGAATGATTCATAGAATTCGCATTTTGCTATTAGCAGTCTTATCGGCGGCCTGCCTCATGGGGGCAGGCCCCGTATTGGCTTCTCCGCTAGAGACTTCTCTGTCCGTCGAAGCGGCGGATCTAACCTATCTGGGAAAAGACCAGGCAGGACAACCCATCTACGCTACCGTTTCTTACACAGACGGAAAGCTTGCTTTTTATACCATTGCCACAGATGGCATTCGATCCCCTGGATTTAGCGTTACTTATTTCGATGGAAAGGATTTTAATCGTAAGATTCTAGAAGAAAAGCGCAACGCCATCTACATGCCCATGGGCAACGGAAGCCCCAGAGAAGGAGTGCCGTCGGACAACATAAGTATTCGAATTTCCGGAAGTGTGCAGGTAAACCGCGCCGGCAGCTATTCATTCATTACACGAAGCGATGATGGAGTTCGCCTGCGCATCGATGGCAAACTCGTCATCGATCAATGGCGACCCATGGGCATCACCGAGTATTCTGCCACGCTTTCGCTTACGCCAGGAGTCCATTCCGTGCAGCTTGAGTATTTTGAACAGGGCGGCGGAGCACATCTAGAACTTCTGTGGAAGCGGCCAAACCAGGACATTGCTTCCTTGCTGGCCACGACCGGAAGTCTAACTTCTACTTCGCTTATGGTCCGAGACAACAGCGGAATGGTGGGCGACTGGAAGGCAGACTACTTCAAAGGTAAACTTGAGTCGCCTTTGATGTCGCGCTCCGAATCACTAATCGACTACGATCTTTCGCGCAAGGATTATGCCCGCGGTTTGCCCGATTCCAATTTCTCGGCCCGCTGGACCGGCACATTGCGCATAGACCGTCCCGGTCGATACCGATTCTACACCACTAGCGACGATGGCGTGCGATTAATGGTGAACGGGCAGTATTTGATCGATGAATGGCGCGGAATGGCGCCTACGGAATTCTCCGGCTCAGTGGATCTACAGCCGGGTCAGTATCCCGTAGTCCTGGAATACTTTCAGGGCGGCGGTGGAGCGCGCATTCTACTGGAATGGGAAGGCCCCTCCCAGGGGCGAAAGCCGCTGGCAGCCTCCGACGGATTTGCCAGCTGGCTTCCGGAAGGGGAGTTTTCCTTTGTTCGAGGATTCGTTTCGCATCTAAATCCCGTAGGAGATTCGGTGGCGGTCCTGGGTATTAGTAGCGGAGGACTGAATACAACTGTCGATTTGTTGGCCATAGGCGCCGCAAAGCCCTCTATGCCGGCCCAGATTGAAGGGAGTGCCGCGCTTATGTATGTGGATGGCGCCGCCGGTCAATGGAAGTACGACGATGGCGCGCTCTGGAAATGGTCCGATAACAACTGGGCAAGAATGCAAGATATGAAAAAGCCATTGCAACTTTGTTCGTCGGGCCTGGCGCTTCTGGAGGATGGCTATTCCGTTTCAGGCGGCGAAATCAAAGAGTATCCCTTCCAGGTAGAGGGAGAATTGCATCTTGCCGATTGTCAGGCTGACGAAGCGCTTTTTATGGGAAGCAATCTCCAAAAAGCTCGATACCAGGCAGGGCGATGGGTGCCCCTCTGGACAGCAGAATTGCCGGAAAAGCTACAGGGCATGGGGCAGCATTCGCTGCAATCCAGAGATTTCCAATTCCTGGGCGGAAACCGATTTGTTGTTGGAAATGGATTGTTTGAACGCACCGGTAAGGGCATAGAAGAACTATACGCCTCATCCGGTCCTTTGCGATGCAGCCAGGGACCGCAGCTGGTCTGTCTGGACGTAGCGGAAGGCAAACTGCTACTCTGGACCTCTCTTCGATAATTTCTGTTTTTCGGCGGCTACTTTTTGGCTGCCGGTGGGGGAAGGTTTGCCAGCGGAATTAATTCCTTTAAACGAATGATTCCGCGCGTAAGGCCGGCGGCGAAGTGACCATTGCGAAACTCTGGAAGCATCCGCTGGTTCAGGATCGCGCGTGCCTGAATATCGGTAACCGTGTTTTCGAGGCCTCTGCCCACGGCGATGCGCACTGTTCGATCTTTTAGCGCAATCAGTATAAGGATTCCATCGTCTATTCCTTCGCGACCAATGCCCAGATCGTTGGCTTTGCGGCTGGCATACTGCTCGATGGGAACACCGTTTGTGCTCAAAATAGTCAGTACC
>JAGRNC010000543.1 GCA_020440935.1 Leptospiraceae bacterium
AGCCATACGGCCCGATTCCATTTCATAAAGGTCCAGCAGCGATTCGCTGGTATCCAGTAACTGCTGCGCCGATCTTCGCACCATTCGGAGGTAATGATCTTGTTCTGGCGTAGTAGTCGTGGTGCTATGAAGATCCAGCGTTCCAAGAATGACGTTGATAGGGTTTCGGATTGCAAAACTGAGTTGTTGCATTAGCCGATCAGAGGACTCGGTCATGTGCACAGTATACAGCGGTCGGAGTTGTTCGGGCAACGAAAATCCTGAGTCCCTGAACGGCCAGTCAGCGGACGCATTCAGAATCATTATAGTCTTTCAATTTATGGCCGTCCCAGCGGCGTCGATCCAGGAAAATTGCTGGCATAGCTGGATCGAGGCTTCAATCTTCGGTCGGGGGAAAAATGAGTAATACAGAGAATACATTTGATTTCGATTATATTGTCGTTGGTTCGGGATTCGGCGGAAGCGTCTCGGCCATGCGGCTTTCTCAGAAAGGTTATCGCGTAGCCGTTCTGGAAGCCGGTAAGCGATACAATCAAAACGACTATGCAAAGACCAACTGGAGAGTGGGCAAATTCCTGTGGCTACCCAAGCTATTTTGCTATGGTATTCAGCGAATCACACTTCTGCGAGATGTGCTGGTTCTTTCGGGTGCGGGCGTAGGCGGTGGAAGCCTGGTATATGCGAACACCCTTTATGTGCCTCTGCCGGCCTTCTTCGAGCATCCAACGGTGAAGGCTATGGGCGGCGAAAATGGCCTCACTCCATTCTACGATGTGGCCAAAAAGATGCTGGGCGTGGAGACAAATCCAAAGGTTTGGGAAGCGGATGAACTCTTAAAGGACACGGCCACCGAAATGGGTTTTGGTCAAACATTTAAACACACTCCGGCCGGTGTCTTTTTCGGCGAAGCCGGCAAGACCGTATCGGATCCCTACTTTGGCGGCGAAGGGCCCGATCGCACAGGCTGCAACTTTTGTGGCGGCTGCATGGTGGGTTGTCGCTACAATGCGAAGAACACACTGGACAAAAACTATCTCTATTTCGCAGAGAAGCTGGGCGCCCAGGTAATCCCGGAAACCACAGTGGTCCACATAAAGCCTCTCTCTGCCGACGGCTCCCAAGGCTACGAAATCCATACCAGATCCACTACAGGCCTCTTCGGTTTTCCCAAACGCGTATTCCGAACAAAAGGCGTGGTTCTGTCGGCCGGTGTTCTGGGTACACTCAAACTACTTCTAAAACACAGCCAGAAGGGATGGCTTCCTGGTCTATCGTCGCGGCTAGGTGATGTAGTTCGCACAAACAGCGAATCTTTGATCGGCGTATCTTCGCTGGATCGTTCCCACGATTTTTCTCGCGGGATTGCCATTACTTCCAGTGTTTATCCCGATGCAGACACCCACATTGAGCCGGTGCGTTATCCCAAGGGTTCGGATGCGATGAACTTTCTGGCTGCCCCCGTACTGGTGGACGGCGGCGGCAAGGTGCCGCGACAGATTCGATTCCTTCTGGGCATCCTGCGCCATCCCATTCGAGCTATTCGAATGCTGATTCCTTTTGGCTTTGCCAAGCGAAGCATAATCCTTCTGGTCATGCAATCCACGGACAATTACATTCGCATCCAGCGAAAGCGCCGATGGTTCTGGCCATTCACGAAGAGTCTCACGTCAAGCCAGGAGCATAATCAGAAGATTCCAACGTTCATTCCCATTGCGAACGAATTCGCGCGAAGAATGGCGAATCGCATGGGCGGGGTTGCCCGTTCCACGGTAAATGAAGTGATGCTGGATATTCCCTCCACCGCTCACGTTTTGGGCGGAGCCTGCATCTCCAGTAGTCCGGAAGAAGGTGTGGTGGATCTGGAGAATCGTGTTCATGGATACAAGAATTTTCTGGTATGCGATGGCTCTATGATCCCGGCAAACCTGGGAGTGAACCCCAGCCTTACGATTACCGCATTAAGCGAGCGTGCTATGAGTTTGGTCCCTCCAAAAGACGGGCACCACACTTTTGGTTTTGAAAAGACCTGGGGATTGGAGAAGGTAGTTCAAGGAAAGAAAAAGGCTATAACATCGTAACAATGATTCGAAGTATCTACCTTGCCGGGCCCGACGTATTTCTACCCGATGCGACGGCCCGGTTCGCGTCCATCAAGTCCAGGGCCCGGGCACTGGGCCTGGAGGCCTGGAGTCCCTTCGATTCGGAAGCCAAACAGGACGGCCAATCCGGACTGGGACTTGCTCGAGAGATCTATACTGCAAACATCA
>JAGRNC010000544.1 GCA_020440935.1 Leptospiraceae bacterium
TTGTCCGAGGACACTTCCTCGATCGAAAGGTCCGAGTTTCTAACTATTGTGAAACCGTGTATGGAAACGATTTCGGTCCCTGCGAATAGATCGCCGGCATGCAGCTTAAGCACTTCTTCCAGTGGAATGAAGCGGCGCACTCCCTCTTTGTCTTCTTCATGGGCTGGCAGCTCTAGAAATCGAGGTAGAACGGTGGGCACCTCGACAATGGCATAGGAATCGCGCTGCTTATCTTTCTGATCGATGCGTTTTAGTGTGACTGCAAGGTTGAGGCGACCATTGAGAATTCTTGGAAATGGATGCGAAGGATCGATGGCCAGAGGAGTCAGTACTCGAAATAGCTCTTTGTTGAAATAATCGCGGATGAATTCCCGCTCATGCTGTTGCAGAGTTTCCGGATCGGTAACAATGACAATGCCTTCTTCGGCAAGACTGATGGTAATTTCCTTCAGTAGATCATATTTGAGCGCCACCATATTATGGGCTTCTTTGTGGATCTGTTTGAGAGTTTCTTCTGCAGTGTGCCCGTCGAGCTGGACCTCATTGACCGAAGAGGCCACCACCTGCTTCAAACCGGCCACTCGAACCATGAAGAACTCCTGCATGTTGGATTCTGCAATGGCTATGAATTTGAGCCGTTCCAGCAACGGATTGTCTTTGCGACCGGCTTCTTCGAGAACTCGGTAATTGAATTGGATCCAGGAAAGCTCCCGGTTGAAGAACAGGCCCGGGTTGTTACGATTGATGGAACTGGAATTTCGACGCGCTGGAATGCTCTTTTTTTCGGTTTTGGCCGACATAGCAGAAAAATCTGATATGGCTCCGGCTTATCAAGAATATTCTTTCTGTAATCGGTTCAGTAATGCGCCCTCGCGTTCGTTGAATGCATCCACGAAAGGCTTCATATCCTTTATGTTGCGAGAAATCTGATAGCCCGTTTCCATGGTGTTCACCAGTTCTCCGGCGCCCACCAGGGAGGCCGCCACACGGATGGGGGCCATAACCAGCTTAATTAATGGAAGCTTTGAAAGAGTAAAAAAGAAGGCGAGGGTATTTCCAATCATCGTGACCTGGCGATGCCGATCTTCCCAGCAACCGGCTTTTCCGATCCAATCGTTCAGCTGTTCGGTGGTAATGGATGCGTTCTCGATTTCTTCGGCCGACATTCCCTTGAGCGGACCTTCGAGGGCAACTTTCGCTGTTGTTACATCCAGTTCATCGGTGAGTTGGATAAGGACTATGAGATTGTGGATGTTTTCGGTCATCTCCGGACCGGTTACCGATTTTAGTTTCTCGTAAAGATTCTCGAGAGCGGCGTCTCGCTTGTCTTTGTTGGGCGGCGAATACAGATGCTCTCTAAAGAACTCGGGAATGCGTTCGAATCCCTTGATCCCCTGGATAAAATCCGCATAAGTCTCTTCCAGGCGATTGATCGTCTGTCTTACAACCAGAGCCTGCGCTTGTCTTATCTCTGGAGTCACGCTGTAGTATCTGGTCGTCAGAGGCCTTCTGGTGACAAGCGGAAAACTGTAACGATCGGCCTAATCACCGACCGTTACTTTGATGGGCCTGAACTTTGCTGCGCGTAGTTTTTTTTCTTCTTCCTTTAGGCCGCTTTCCTTTTCGGAACGACCCAGTCTAACTAGATGCAAATTGCCTGATTTTACAACGTACGGTTGCATACCTTCTTTGCGAATTTGTTCAGCCATGCGATTCGCCGCCCCTCTGGATGTAAAGGCTCCCAGTTGAAGGGTATAGATCGGTCCACTCCTGGGTTTTTCTTTCGCCTGGGTAGGGGCAGTCTCTTTCTTTACCAGGGCAGCCGGGGAGGGCTTCGTAGTTTTCTTTTTCTCGGTCACCTGGTTGGCAGGTTTAGGCTTGCTCTTTTCTGGTTTCTTGTATGCCGGTGTAGGCTCTTTTTTGCGGGGCGTGGAATCGTCCTGTTTGCGCGCGATGTCGGAGAAGCTTACAGACTCCGGCTTCTTCTTTTTGCTGGGTTCGGTTTTGCTCTCGGTTTTTACAGCAGGCCGGGCTTCCTCATCGGGGCTCGCCGATTTTAGCGATAGCTCGGAGTCGCTCTGTCGGCGCTCCAGCGGATCCGATTCTTCTCGATCGGATTCTAGCGAATCCGAATCTACAGACGACGTAGTTGGGGTTTGGCTGGCGTTATCAAAGGCGCTTTGCTGTGCTTGCTGCGGACCCAGATTCTCATCGGTTCTTCCGAATCGATACCCTGTGGCAAAAGCCATAACCAGTGTTCCTCCCA
>JAGRNC010000545.1 GCA_020440935.1 Leptospiraceae bacterium
CGCTGTCATTCTTGCAAATCCCACGGGCCTGAGTAAAGATCTCGAATCCGAGAGATTGCCCATCGCCCACTTGACTTGCGTTGGACACTTCCTCACCGATGCATTTTTCCACAGCCTTGCGACAGGCATCTTCTTTCGCCTTATCCACTGCTGCCGAAACGCTGGTATAGATGGGCGCCTCGCCATATACAGTAACCTCTCCCCGCAGGCAGGCATCTCTGAAATCCCCGGACAGACCCGAGTCTTCACGGCTGGAAGGGCCGGAGCAAGTGGCGCCAACCGTTGCAGCGATAAGGATCGATGCCACCAAAAGCAAGAATTTGACTGAAGGGTGTTTCCAGGTGCGGGAAACGGTGGAAGGGTACGACCGTAATTGCATAACTATTAGAGGCGAAAGCCAGCTTCCGGGTCAAGTATATCCAAATTTTTCTCAGTATTTCCGGAATATCTCCGATGGGATTATCGATGATATTCCCGGCTCTGGAAAAGACCCTGCGAGAGCAGACCCGGCTGGTTAAGGAAGCCCTTACCATCGAAAAGGATAAGGGTCGGGCTATTGCAGAGGCCAATGGAAAGAAGCTCAATGAATTGAGCGGCCGCCTGGCATCCATAATCGAAGATTTGGAAAAGGCGGAACAAGAGCGGATAGATGGTTGCCGAAGACTACAGAAGCAGCGACCAGATCTATTCGAAACGAAAAGCGATCTTAGAGCCAGCGATCTGATGCATGCGCTGGACCTGCTCGAAGAGCAGGGAGTGCCTGTGGATCAAGAAAGGGATCTTCTGTCTCTTTTACTCCTGGACCTGAGAAAGCTGCAGATGTTGAATCAAGAAAACCAGAACGCACTGGAGCGAGCTAGCTCCAATCTCAATACTGTTCTGGAGCAGGCATCGGGTAATGACAAGATGTACAGCCCCGCCGGATCCGAAAAAAAGAAATCCGGTCGACCTGCGCTTATTCTAAACGCAACCGTTTAAGTCCCCGCATTGCAGGTACCGCTACTGAATTCATTCGGTGGCGCTTTCTTTTGTATGCCTGCAATATTTTACTTATTCTTTCGATCGGCCTTCCGAAAAGATAATGGGAGGCTTCTATGAGCTCAACATTTGGTGGGTTTGAGATTGCAAAGCGCGGGATTAACGTGCATCAAACTGCGATCCAGACAACCGGTCATAACATAGCGAATGCAGATAATGAGAACTATGCTCGCCAGCGTGTAAACCTGGAAAGCATGGAGCCCATCTATGCGCCTGCGCTGAATCGCGCAAACACTCCAGGCCAGCAGGGTCAGGGAGTTCAAATTGCCTCCATCGAACGCATTCGCAACACTTTCTACGACGATCAGATCGCCGATGCAAACAATGTGAAGAATTACTGGTCTGCTTCTTCGGATTATCTACAACAGATCGAGCGCATATTTAACGAGCCCTCGGACAATTCCCTGCGATCGCTCAGCGATGAGTTCTGGCAGAGCTGGCAGGAACTTTCCACCTATCCGTCCGATCGCGCCCACCGCGAAGTAGTTCTGGAGCGAGGAAATGCGCTCACTACCCGAATGTCCGATATCTATAATAAGCTGACCGATCTGCGTCACCGAGCAAACCGCGAGTTAATTGCCGATGTGGATACGGTCAACTCATTGGCCGCTGATATCCGCGATCTGAACGAACGTATTCTGAAGCTTCAGGCGCTGGGCGACCAGCCAAATGACTTAATGGACCGTCGCGATGCTGCCATCGAAAAGCTATCTGGAATCGCAAATATTCGCATTGGTCGCGGGGACAAAGACGAGCTCATCGTCTTCATTGGCGAACAGGCCCTGGTTCAAGGAGAAATTCAGCGAAAACTCAAGACCGTTCCCGATGCCTCCAACGATGGAATGGCAAAGATTCTCTGGGAACACAACGACAAAGAGCTGATTCTCTCCGGCGGGCATTTGTTTGGGCTCAAGCAAATGCGCGATGAGGCAATCATGGAGCGAATCAACAAGAACGATGAGTTCGCCCTTAACGTTGCCGATGTCATCAATGAAATTCACAAGGATGGCTTTGGACTAAATGGAGAAACAAACAAGAACTTCTTTGATGTTCGAAATCTGAGCGGTAATTCTCGCGGTATATACGATCTGGGCCCGCAAGCGGCTAACTACGATCTCAATCAGGATGGAACTGCCGAAGTCACAGCCATATTCCGCGTAAGCGGCGCCAATACTATCGATCCCACCAAACCTGTGGGCGTGGATGGAACACTTACATTCTATAA
>JAGRNC010000546.1 GCA_020440935.1 Leptospiraceae bacterium
GGGCAATGGTGGAAAGCTCAAACGGATCTTTCGTTTCTGTGGCTCTGGTTAGTAACCACTCCTGTCGCGCGCGAAATTCGCTGTCCGCTTCATCTAGAATAGCAATGCCTGCATTCTCGTAGGACTGTCTGGACTCCGGCCCTGGAATTCCCAGGTTCTGAAAATCGGACAGCGGCCCCATTTCTTGCGCATGCGAAAACGATACATCCAGATCGCCCGGATTCTTTTGCGCCCCCTGAAGATCCACTCCATCCAGGCGAACTTTGCGCCAGGATTCGCTGCTACGATCGGGAAATTGGTCCAAATCGAGCGATTGGTAAATTTCCTGTGCCCGGCGATGCAGATCAGAGACCTGACTCATTGGCTGCCCCCTGCGGCTGCCTTTTGTACCCAGTCGTATCCCTGTTCTTCCAGTTTCTCTGCCAGTTCTGGCCCGCCGGATGTTTGTACCTGGCCGTCCATGAAGATGTGGACTTTATCGAGCGAAAGGTAGTTCAGAATTCTCTGGTAGTGCGTAATGACCAGCATAGAGCGATCCTTATTGTTTTGCTGCTCCAGGTTTTCGGCAATAATGCGAAGCGCATCAATGTCCAGACCAGAGTCCACTTCGTCGAGGATCGCCAGACCAGGCTTCATCAAGCTCATCTGTAAAATCTCATTTCGCTTCTTTTCTCCGCCGGAGAAACCATCGTTTACATAGCGGGCCATGAAGTTTGCGTCCATTTTCAAATCTTCCATGGCCTGCTTTACTTCGGTGCGAAACTCCCGCACGGGAACATCTTTTCCCCGAACGTTCTTGAGGACGTTTCGCAAGAAGTTGGTAACCGTGACTCCCGGAATGGCGGTAGGATACTGGAAGCACAGAAAAAGTCCTTTCCTGGCCCTTTCATCGGTGGACCATTGGAGGATGGATTCGCCTTTGAACAGAATGTCGCCCGAAGTTACTTTGTAATTTGGGTGCCCCATAATCGTATTGGAAAGGGTGCTTTTCCCCGAGCCATTGGGGCCCATAATGGCATGGATTTCGCCGGCAGGGATGGTGAGGTTTACCCCTTTTAGAATTTCATTTCCGTCTACTTCGGCGTGTAGATCTTTGATTTCTAGAATTGCAGTCATTATATCTCCCAATGGGCGGCCTGGGCCGCCCCTGTTCTAACAGCTTATATTTTTGGACCGCCTAGCAACTGGGTCCGGAAACTGTGGCCTGAGGCGATTCTTGCTTTTTCGTATCTTTGCGTTCGATGGCCTTGCCATCTTCGAGGATCATCCGTATCAATCGACTCATTTCTACGGAGTATTCAACGTTTAGATCGCGAACCACGCCGTCGCAAAATCCGTTTACGATCAGCAATTTTGCTTCGTCTTCGTTCAGGCCTCTACATTGCAGGTAGAAGAGCATATCTTCGTCAATGCGCGATACAGTAGCTTCGTAGTTTAGCGAACCATCGGCCCCGGCAACGTCATTGTATGGATAGGCATGGGACTGGCTGCGATCGTCCATCATCAGCCCGTCGCATTTGATATGGCTGTAGGCGCCGGTGGCGGATTTGTCGAATTTGACCAGTCCTCGGTAGGAGTTAATTCCTCCGTCCAGGGAAACCCCTTTTGCCAGAACATTGGAACGAGTATCCTTTCCAACATGAATGACCCGCGCTCCGGTATCCTGGATTTGATCGGCGCCTGCGAAGGCCAGCGAAAGGATATCGCCTGTGGCGCGATCGCCCTTTAGCACGATGCCAGGATACTTCATGGTTTGTGCGCCGATGTTTACATCGGTCCAGGTAATATGGGCTTCTTTTTCTGCCAGGCCGCGCTTTACGGTCCAGTTGTACATATTCTTCTTCCAATTCTGGATCGTAGTGTAATGGATGCGCGACCGCTCCAGGGCTACCAGTTCCACCACTGCCGTGTGGAAGTTTGTACCGGCATCCTGCAAAGAGGTACAGCCTTCGCTGTAGACGATTTCTGCGCCTTCGTCGGCAATGAGCAAGGTTCGCTCGTATTGTCCGGAAGAAGCGGCGGTAACCTTGAAGTATGCCTGGAGTGGCATGGGCGTTTTTACCCCTTTGGGGCAATAAGCAAATGAGCCACCGCTAAAAACGGCGCTATTTAAGGCCGCAAACTTGTTATCGTCCGGAGTAACCACCGATCCGATGTATTTGCGCACCAGTTCGGGATACTCGCGGATCGCTGTGTCAATGTCGCAAAAGATAATGCCCAGTTCTTCCAGCTCTTTCTTAACGTTTGCATAGACTG
>JAGRNC010000547.1 GCA_020440935.1 Leptospiraceae bacterium
CACGACTGCGGCGCGGAACGAACCGGCGGCCAATCCCAGTCCTGGAGTCTCCGCTCCGGCATCGGGTTCGCAATCTGCGCCGGCCGGTCCTGCTGGGCCGGACAATGTGGATCGTGCGGTGCAAACTGAGCAAGCTCCGCAGGGTTCCCCCGGCTCGCGCGTAGATGTGCGGGCCTGACGGGTCCTGGCTACGAAATTGGGCGTGCAGGTTACGGGCAGGGCGATGATTTACAAATCGTTTCCGGAAGCGCAGTTGGTTACGGACCGTCGCCTTCTAATCTGGGATGGGGGCAGTGCTAGCTGAGTTCTGGCTATCCCTTCCGTAGAATTTCTCTTACTTTCTTCCGCGCTGTTTCTGAATAATGGGCCGATTCTATGTCGGCGACCAGTTGGCCATTTCGTAAATACAGGTATCGGCTGGCCACTCCGAGAAAAGGTTCATCGGTGTGAGTGATAGCAATGGAAAGCAGGCCTGACTGATTGCGACGCTTGAGCATATCAATGAGCAGTTCCTGGCCGCCCAGATCCAGACCGGTGATGGGCTCGTCCAGCAGCCAGAGATCTGGATCGTGCAGGAGGCTACGGATCAACCCCAGCCGTTGCTTCATCCCCCGGGAAAGCGCTCGCGCAGGATCATCCTTTCGGTGACCCAGACCGGCCCATTCCAGATCATCATTTAGCCGTTTGTCGGAAAGCGGTTCTTTCGAGTAATGACTGTAAAAGCACCGCAGATTTTCGGCGCATGTGAGGTCCAGATATAGTCCCGGATCATGTCCTACAAAACCCAGCGAACCAAAGAAGCGGCGGCGGGCATCGTCGGAATGTATCGATTCGCCGCGAAAGTGTAGCCGAGCGCCATCGGGCAGCGGCGAAAGAAGCGCTTCAAAGAACGAGGATTTACCGGCTCCGTTGGGGCCCAAAATGCATATAGTCTGTCCTTCGCCAAAATCGAGATCCAGAGGCATCAGTGCCTTTCGATAGCCGTAGTTGCGATAGAGCGATTCTAGCCGAAGGATCGAGCTCATCGTTTGAATTGAATTCGCACGGAAGAAAGTATGCTTATGGCTAGAACGATGATTGCAAGAGCGCCTAAAATTCCTGCCAGCGATAGCCAGCCATTTTCGAATACCGGGTTGTAATCGGATTCCAGAGGATTGTCGTAATGAAATCCTGTATCCGGCATCTGGTAGGTGACGGAACGATTATCGTAATCAACTTTGAGCGCCGGGCCCAGTCCGCGAATATTCAGTTCCTGCTGATCCTTATCTCCGCTAATTTGCGGCCGCGATTGCTCCGGCTTCCATACCAGGACTTTAAACGGGTAACTGGTTTCCTGGTCTGCAAAGGTGCGGCTTTCCTGTTCGGCCTGCACCGTTAGCTGGCTGCTTCCCGGACGAAAGCCCTTTTCGATGATAATTTTGCCGTCCTGGACCTTGCAGCCAAAAGGGGCGGGCATACGGCTACTTTCATGGGCTAACTGGCATCCTTTGATCTGAATGCCTTCCGGTACCGGAATTTCAAATTCGTTGCCCGCGAAGGCCCGGGGAGGTCGCGAAGCATTGTCTACAGAGTATACGTAATTAACTCGCAGGCCTTCCTGCATATTCATTATCTCGATGCCTGGCATGATGTTTAGATCGGCTCGCTTCGCTCCGATATCATACACTTCCACCGTCTGCGCTGCATCCTGTCGAGCCGGCACAGGCGGAACCACGGTAACGTAGGTTTCTCCTTCGTAGGTGGCACGAATCAAGAAAGGAACGGATGCGCGCTCTACGGCAGGAAACCGAAAGGTTCCGGTCACATTCTCCATAGTCTGCAGGATATTCATCTGCTTACCAGGACGGATCAGCTCGAGCAGTGCAACCTTACCCGGCCCACGGGTGGTGCCGTTCACAATTCTACCATGGATCTCAACATTGGGCGATGTGCGGGCTTCCGGTCCCGGAGTCTGACCCTGTGGTTGGGCGCCCAGACCTCCTGGCCATGCAATACTGGCGAGGACAAGTAAAGGAAGGCATAAAAGCGAACAGGGGATGCAAGAATGGGAATTTGAATTTGGATTCATCGATGGATTAGTCCTCGAAACGGTGTCCGCACTGCAGGCAGACAGAATCATGTTCTTTTCGGCGATGAAAGCAATCCGGACAAATGGACGGATCGTCCGGACGCTGGACTTCGCGGGTCTGCTTTAGCGTGCGCTCGATTCGATCCAGGTCTCTAACCAGTGGGCCGCTCAGTTTCTTTAGCTCTTCG
>JAGRNC010000548.1 GCA_020440935.1 Leptospiraceae bacterium
GGCTGGATCAATTTCTTCATTATATCGATGGTGATTCGAACCCGGGTCATCGGAATGGTCAATCTACTGGCCCGCCGGCAGGTTGCAGTGGAACTATTGCAGACAGAAGTAACTCCCGATACTATCTTCAAGCATGCCAGCGACATTCTCGAAAGCCCTGCTTTGCAGTCGGCCATCCGTAGCGAGCTGGAATTTGTAAAGCATAGCCTCGGGAAAGGAAGGCCCGCCACCGAAGCGGCTCGCCTTTTTCTGGATCATGCCAATCGGGGGAAATAGTGAGACATCTTCTTAGTTTACTGGATCTGAGCGATGAGGATTTCCGCAAGATACTTGCGCGAGGAATCGAACATGCCGGAAATCGCAAACTTGCACCGGCAGCGCTGGCCGATCGCACTGTAACCCTGCTATTCGAAAAAACCAGCACTAGAACTCGACTTTCTTTTAGTGTGGCTGTAATGGAAATGGGCGGTCATTTGATCGCTCTGGAATCTCAGATGCTTCAGGTGGGCCGCGGCGAAAGCATCGAAGACACGACCGAGGTGCTGGCTCGCTATGTGGATTGCGTAATGGTGCGTACGCACAGCCATCGCCGCCTGGAATTGATGAGCGGTCTGAATCGCATTCCTGTGATCAACGGCTTGTCCGATCGACACCATCCATGCCAGGGACTGGCCGATTACATGACCATCCAGGAAGCGGGGCGCGATCTAAAAGGGCTTTGCATTGCATTTGTGGGCGAACCAAATAATGTTTTTAATTCTCTGGCGCTGGGCGCATTGCATTCCGGCAGTCGCATCCATCTGGCCGCGCCCGATGGCTATCCCATTCGACCGGGCATCCGCGATCATCTAAAGAAGAAGAATGTACATCTGGAAGTGTTTCGCGATCCGGCCGAAGCCGTCAAAGAAGCCGATGTCATTTACACCGATACCTGGGTTTCCATGGGACAGGAAGAAGAAGCCGAAGAAAGGAAGGCTGTATTTCGCCCCTACCGCATCGACGATGAACTGCTATCGAAAGCGCGCAAAGATGTAATGGTAATGCATTGCCTACCCGCGCATCGCGGCGAAGAAATCACCGATTCGGTGATGGATGCGCACGGACCTACTATCTTCAAGCAGGCCGAGAACCGACTGCATATCCAGAAGGCGATTCTGGAATGGATCTTTGGACTGATTTAGGGGGGCGGGGGCCGAAGGCAGCTCGGTCACATCACCGAAGAGAATCTCAGCCAATGCGACTCAATCATTCAAGAATAGTCGTGCCCTTCCTGTTTCTCTCGCTCAGCTGGACTGCGCCGGCCCAGGCAAACCCGTGCAACGACTATGTACCCTCTATTCCAAGTGGACTCTACAAAGGCCCGTACGACCAGTTACCTTCCGTTCGAAAGGTCCAGACCCGGATGCAGCGCCACGGTCGGTATTTTCCGGCAGCCGGTTTCTATAGCGACTATTACCGATTTGACCTTGCGGGCCAAAAGTATTTCGCCTATCCGATGACAGTTGGGTTCGAGATTAACTCGATTCTTGGTGATGATCCAAGAACCTTGCAGAATACTCATAACAGTTATATTGAATGCTACGACGATGGCTACGGACCTTCTTGGGGACTTAGCCTCTACGCATGGTCAGGACCTAATGATCAAAAAGTGTGCGCATTGAATATTTTGAACATACCACCGCCGGCTAGCGGCAAAGGGTTACCACCCGGATCGATTGACTACATTTGGGAATGTAGCCGCAGAACAGGTGACGAGGAATTTCGACCGTATGAATATGCGCGGACACTGGAGCATAAGGAAGCCATTTTTCCAGATGGAAAGGTCTACTGGCCTAAGGAACCTGCGAATTCTGAAGATCCGGTTCAATGGGTTCCTGCCGATCTCTCCAAAAGCTGGTTGCATCATCCGGAATTGATCCCGGAAGAAGCCCGTTTTAGAGATAACCCGATGATCCGTTTGTTGCTAACAGGCAAAACAAAATGAGCATATTCGTTCTGCTATAGCATAGCAGCTGTACAAGGGAAAAAACCAGATCATGCGGCAGCCTCCACATGACAAACAGAATGAAGCCCATTTGAGCTTGCCCCCTGAATTCGGACACATTGAATGGTAGACTTTCGGCCCAAATCCAGGAGGTAAGGATATGGGGATCGAAGGTCTAATTGACCTTGCCCCCTGAATTCGGACACATTGAATGGTAGACTTTCGGCCCAAATCCAGGAGGAAAGGATATGGCCAATCGAAGGTTTAAC
>JAGRNC010000054.1 GCA_020440935.1 Leptospiraceae bacterium
CTATCACCTGGTGCCCGCTCTTCTTCTAGTATCCTTTCTGGTTCTATTCAAGCGATATCGACCCGGACATACCCGGCCGGGCGTTGTTTCCGCTCGGGGATCGGTGGGTGAAGCGCTGGGATTGGTGAGCACTCTCCTACTCGCTGCATGCATTCTTGTATTTCCCAACACTCTGGGAGCTAATCCAGCAAAGGACTATGTCTGCTTTACTGGCGACGATCCCGCGCCCCTGGCGCCGGCCCGCAGAATTGCAAATCAGGTGCCGTTGCATGATTCCGTCGTAGTATGGAACCGATTTCATGAGCTCGATTCGCCTTCGCCTGGTCGATTGCTGGCTTCTGAGATGGATCTGCTGATTCGCTATCGCACGGATGGAAAAGCGCGAAATGATTCGCGTTATGAGTTGGATAACTGGAATCGCTTTGATCATTTTCTGTTTATAGGTTTCAGTTGCAAAGAGGCCGATCTCGAATCGGTGCGCACGCTAATCGAGCAAAGGCAGAAGGTGACGCTGATTCCCCAGTCTACGTATTTTGACGAATCCGGGATCTGTTCTTCGCTATTTAAGATTGAGCAATAATCGAACGCTTCGCGGAGGCGATCTTTCTGGATGGGGCTTTGCCCGGGCTGAATCGGGCTGCTATTGTCCCAGGGATAGATAGCGTTTGAACACCACCATATTTGTGGGACCGATTTTTCTTTGAATCAGCTCGCGAAGCAACTGCTTCTCATTGTCGCGGGCTCGGGCCGATTGAGGTAGCGATGCAAATTCGCGTTTTGCCTCATCGGTTAGAGTATCCATCCGCTGCCGCATAACTTTCACCATTGCTCTAAATAGCCCTGGATCCTCGCGATCGGTCTCTTCGCAATGCTTGAGAACGTTGTCAGTCCACCAGTCTATGAGAACAAGCTTGAGAAATTCGAGGGGTACAAATCGTTCTACCACACGTCCCTGGGCGCCTTTGATGCGATGCATACTTCCGGTCTGCAGTTCCTTCAAATACTTCTTGCTCAACTGAAAATAGGTCTGCGGGCCCAGGTGAAACAGGAAAGCATTTCGATACTCATGTTTGATTCCTGCATTTAGAAGCGATATGTCCGAGGCCAGGTTGAAAAACAGATTCAGGAAGTCCCGGTATTCGGATTCCACCTTCTCCGCGGGCATTAGCCGCTGTTTTCGGGAGTATTGCAGCACAAAATCCGTGCGAATTACATCGTGCAGAGCGCCTAGATGGGTATCGATGTAGATGACCTCTGAAAATTTTTTTCTTTCTTCGGCCAGAAGACTGGGATCGTACACAAGCACGTAGAAGATGGAGGAGTTCCATTTTTGTCGACCGGTGGCTCGCAATACATTGGGGGCTGGATCGGGCAAATCATTGCTTTTGACTTTGCCAATCGGGGCGCTCTGCAAGGAAAGATCGTCCATGAGTTTTAGCGCCGATCCATCCTCCGAAACGCTTTCTGAGGCAACGTAATCGTCCAGATCTTCACGAAACACTACAGATAGCTGGTAGGTCAGGCCAGGGCTGTATGTGCCAATTCCGCTGAGGTTTCGTGTGGAAAGCGGATCCTGTTTGAATCGCACTACCCGTCCCATTCGCTCGCACAGGATACGCAGGCTCTCCACATCATACATGGCGGGATCCACCCGGTATTTTAACGCCTGTTCGCGGAGCTGCGATGTGGGGGCCAGGCGAGCCTTTTCCAGGGCCTTGCGTATCTTGCCCCATAATTGGGAGGCTTCTAGCGCCAGTCGCTTTCCGTGCACAGCGCTCAGAAGAAAGGCCACATAGTTCATTTTGTGTTCGGTTGGGTCCGATGCGAAAAAATTGTGAAAATTCTTCCTGGCTTCCTGCGCGGTGTTTCCGGGATTCAAAAGCATGGTTGCTTCGCGCACCAGACCCTGTAGTTCGGTTAAAGTACGATCGATTTCCACCGATACATCCTGGAGCAGGAGTCTTTCTTCGGCGGTGATTATGGACGAGCTGAGCACCTGGCGAAGAATTCGGATATGGGTCTGCTGGCGTTCCAGCACGGGCATAATGCCGCCCTTGAAATCGGAGATCCGATCCATTTCCATTTTGCGGGCGGCCTGCATGACGGTATGGTCGGTAGGACGGTAGAAAATGCAAAAAAAAATCGGAAAACTGTTGTTTTGGGTACGGTTTCCGTATGTAATTGAAAGCGGAGGAATTTTTATGAGATTATTTACGATTCAGAACGGCGGTCGCCTGCTTCTGGGTGCAATTCTGGGCTTCAGCCTGGCATTTTGTAGCCAGGGCGACAACCAGAACGTCAAGGGCCAGAACGAAGGTAAGCCGGTAGCGAGGATTACTTTTCTATCCGGAGATGTGCAAGTAAAACAGGGAGATCAGCAAGCCACGGCTAGCCAGGGTCAAATTCTGACCACCGGTGCCGAGCTGACTACTGGGTCTGGCGCATCCGTGGAGCTATTCTTTAAGGATCTAGGAATTGTACGCGTAGGCGCCGATTCCCAGGTAAGCGTAGATTCCATCGCCTCCAATGAAGTCAACCTGGGACTTAAGTCGGGCAATGCTGGCGTGTTCCTGAAAAAAATGCGTTCGGATGACACCTTCAGTGTGCATACTCCAACGTCGGTTGCGGCGGTGCGTGGAACAGCTTTCCTTGTGACCGTGGATAGCGCAGAGCAGTCCAGAGTGGCGCTCTTCGACGGCGCCATCGAAGTGAGCGATCAAGATGGTCAGTCTGTGGTGATGGATCAAAAAGGCGAAATCACTGTTAAAAAAGGACAGAAGATCACCGGGGCCGATGTGCAGCCACTGAGCCAGGAAGCGCTGGCGCGGATGAAAGACATGGCCGTGTTTGAGAAAAACCGAATTCTTGAGTACAATACATTCCTGGATGAACTGAACGATTCCAAATGGATGGAAGATCTGCAGGTGGAAAGTTCCGTCAGCGAAAAGATGGATAATCTGGACAACCAGGCCAATCGACCGGCGGATCGTGTTGTGAAAGCGCAACGCGCCGAAGAAAACGTTATTCGACGAGATACCGAGGGGGATCCTCTGAAAATTCCTGCCAAGAAAGACTTCAAGTAGATGATGACATTGCTCAGGGCCGGGTTACCGGCCCTTCTGTTTTTTCTAATGGCCCTCTTGGGCTGTACCACTACCACCCGCCAACCCGATACAGAACCAATCAACGTTGCGCCTTCGCCTCTGGGCATTGGTCCAGACGATGTCACTCTGGTCTTTGCCGGAGATACGAATTTCATCTGGGGCGTTGAAGATCTGCAGCGGCGGCGTGGGATGGTGTACCCGCTGGAAGATGTTATGCAACTTCTGAGTTCGGCCGACCTTGCCGGAGTGAATCTGGAGACTGCGGTCACTCGGACGGGTACTCCCATCAACGAAAAGAATTACATCTTCAACAGCAGTCCCCTGCTGGCCGGGGTTCTGGCCGATGTGGGCGTGGATGTACTGATGCTGGCCAACAATCATTCGATGGATATGGGAAGCCAGGGAATCCTCGACACCATCGAATTTGCCCGTCGGCGGGGCATGCTCACTCCTGGAGCAGGCACGAACGTTCATGAAGCGGCCCTCCCGGCCATCATAACGGTGAAGGGAATGACTGTGGCGATATTCTCTGCCAACGACATTGGCCCCCAGACGAACTTCGCTACCGGTAATGCGCCTGGAACGGCCAGCATTTCGGTGGTTCAATCGAATGTGCGGAACTGGTGTGGGTTTATCGACTTCTGCGTTGTGAATTTGCACTGGGGCATGGAGTACAGCCCAAATCCCATTGCCGGTCAGCGGAAAACCGCGGAGGCGCTCATTAAGGCGGGGGCTGATGCGATCATAGGGCATCATCCGCATATTCCCCAGGGGATTGAAGTCATTGATGGAAAGCCGGTGTTCTATTCGGTGGGAAATTTTCTCTTTGGTAGCGTAAATTTTAAACAAACGCATAACCTGATAGTACGCCTCGTGCTGGATAAAAATACAAAGCAGATCAAACGCTCAGAAGTCTACGTCGTGGATGGAGTGTATCGGGAAAATGGTCATCGTATCCGGATCCTGAACGGAGCCGAAGCGATGCCGGTGTGGGAAGAGATCTTTGTTCAGTCGAAAGCGCTGGGGACTAGATCCTATCTGGCATTTGGCGAAGATCTAAAGAGTATGGTTGTTTTTCCAAAGCCTATTCCGGCGGAGCAACAATAGGATCCTTCACTTCCGGCCATTTCTTGTTCGTAATCTCCAGATTCTTCAGATAATTCTGGAGCCCCTCTTTTTGTTCGTCCGTCAGATTCCAGTTCTTAATGTATGCATCGGTGTTTCGGTTCTGGATAAGCAGGCATTTACCAAAGGCTCTATAAGCATCAACATTCATTTGATCGGCCGGGACTGCGCTGAGCAACCCAATCGCCTGATTGCACTCGCCGTAATCGCTATAAACGATGCCGCGTATACGAAACAGCCCAAAATCCCGCATTCGAGATGTGGATTCCATAAGCTCTAGCAATTTGTCGGGATGGTCAGCGATACGTGCGATGTCGATAAAATTGAGGTAGAATGGGACATCCTTTGCTCCCGTTTGCTCGGCAAGAATCATCGTCTGGAAGGCTGCTTCGTAATTCTTCTGCTCACGGAGGATCAGCGCCTTCAGGTAATAGGCCTCTGAATAATTGGGACGTATGCGAATCGCCTGGTCTATCTGTTCCAGGGCCTCATCGGCCTTGCCGCCCCGGGAAAATGCATTAGCCGCATTAAACCGATACACTGCCTGATAGGGATTGGATTCGATTGCCTTGAGAAAGCAATCGAGAGCTTTATCTTCATTGCCGGCCTGCGAATGCAGAAATCCGAGAAAATTCCAGGCCGGGTCCAGCGCGGAGCTGGCATCCACAGCCTTTCGAGCATAGACGATAGCCTGGGCCATTTGCTTTCTAAAATAAAAGTCCATCGCTCGCAGATAATTGGTCTCGGGGGCATCCGGAGAAAGTTGATCCATCTGCTGCAGGAGCGGTCGCACCTGACCAAACTGATTGGAATAGTTCAGCAGAACGGCATGATTATAGAGCGCGCGAATCTGCAGTCGTATGGCCGCCTTGTCCAGGCCTTCGATGTTAAATACCTGCGATGGAAGTCGAAGCTTCTTAATCGCTTCCAATTCCTGTTGCGCAGGATCGGGATTCGACTGATTGGCTGGCTGAGGGGATTCGGCCCCGAGAGTTCCGGCCATGGCTAACAGGAATACTGTGCAAACTAGATACCTTTCCATCGCTTCATAAACTCCGCTAGTTCCGCTTTATACGTCAACGGAAAGAGCTTTTCTCTTTCGACCAGGTTCAAGTAGTCCTGTTTTCTTCCAGCGTCGAAATAGAATCCATCGTACAGAAAACCAAAAAGATCGGACGGGTCTTTGGAGGCTTTCGTTCGCCAGCCATCCACAACATTGGCGGGTATATGGGGCAGTAGGTTCGAAAAATCGGAGGCATACTGGAAAGAAAGCCCGCAGTATTGTAATGTGCCCTTCTCCAAAAAATGCACTGGAAAGACCTGTTCTTCCGCTGAACTCGCCGAATCGAAGCCTGTTTCCAGGCTGCCCGGGGATCGAGGGCGAAAGGCTAATGTGGTACTGTTCAACTTAGGCTCTAACCGACCCAGAGAAAAATCGGGATCGTAAATGCAGTCTGGATTCATTACCCAGAATTGGCCTGCAAGCGCGGTTTGCTCCAGCGCAGTGCGTATGCCGCCGCCGGTGCCCAGGAGTGCATCCTCGCGGGAAAACTGAATTTCAAAGTATGGAAAATCGCGGATGAATTCTTCAATCTGTTCGCCAAGATAGTGAACATTTATGGCTGCGAAGGAACAATTCTGTTTCCAGAGAAAAAAGAGGGTGTGGGCCAGGAGAGGGATTCCCAGGATCGGAAGCAGCGGTTTGGGAGTGGATCGTGTCAGCTCCTCCATTCGCGTGCCCAGACCAGCAGCGAGGATCATCGCTTTCATAAATCCAGCGCCGGCAGTAGTTTTCTGCGACAGTCCAGAAGAAACAAGAAGACGCTGTCCGGGAATCGTCCCAGATGCATAATCACTTCCAGCCTGGCTATGGCCGGCTCAATGCATTGAAGGTAGCTCTCCTTCTTTTGTTCCAGGCCAAGGTACAGGTAGCTGCCGAGCGCCTTCAGGATCCGTTGCAGGGCCTGCAAATAAAGGATTCCGCGCCCCTTTTCCAGGCCAGTCTGCTCAAAGTAATACTGAATGCAATCATCGCGGATTTCTTTGCCCGGATCGAGATATGGATCGAATAAAAGGCTTACAAGGTCATAGTAACGATTCCCGGTCCGTGCATCCTGATAATCGATGATCGTAAAACCGTCGCTTCCGGATAGAATGTTTCTACTGTGCAAATCCCGGTGCACGAAAACAGCCGGTTCCTGTGCACCCAGCGCCGCGCAGACTTCTTGCAAAAACATTCGGAATTCGAAGCTCAAGAAAATGTCTACTCGATACAGGCGCATAAACTCCTGAACTCGTTCGAATAGAAATTCCATTTCCCAGTTCAATTTCTCAAAATCAAAAAACCGGGCGGCCACGGGCGGCTCCAGCGGAATAGATTGCATTTTTAAGATATCGGAAACGAAGGAGCGGTATGCGGACTTTTGCTCATCCAGGCTCGCTGTCGGAAACCATTGCTCCACATCATGGGCTCCGCCATCGCTTTGCAACAGAAGTCCCTCTTCGGGTCGGATTCCCAATAATTGTGGGACACGGATTCCTGCGCGATGCAACTGATCGGTAATCGACAGAAAGTCATCGTTTTCTTCTACAAAGGGGGAGCTTACACATAGCACTGCGCTGCGCGAACCGTCCGTGGAGCGGACGCGGTAGTACCGCCGCGTGGACCCCTCGATCCGCAGCGGCTCGGCAGTAGAACTATAACCGTGAGAAATAAGGAAATCTGCGACTCGGTCTGGGTTTGGCTCAGTCCAGGTCATGAATCATATTGCCCAGTCGTTCGATACCTTTGCGAATGTGCTCTTCAGATAGTGCATAGGAGATTCGAATTCCGGCATCGTCGCCAAAGGCAATTCCGGGCACAGCGGCTACTTCGTAGTGATCCAGCAAATGCGCGCAGAAAACGCGTGATGCAGACGTATCTTCCTTATCTTTGAGGATTGCCTGGAATTTTGGTTTTGCATAGATCTCCGTAAGGTCCGGAAAAATATAGAATGCGCCGCCAGGTGCAAATGTCCTGACGCCGGGGATGCTCTGCAGCATTCGGAATACCAGTTCCCTTCTCTGCTGGAAAGCGGCGCGCATTTCTGCCACGCAATCCTGGCTTTCGGTGAGGGCCGCCTGCGCGGCGGCCTGGGCGATTGAAGTCGCACCAGAAGTACTCTGCCCCTGAATGGTTTCCATGTTCTTGATAATGTACTTTGGACCGGCTCCGTAGCCGATTCGCCATCCAGTCATGGAGTAAGCTTTACTTACTCCGTTTACAATGAACCACTGATCTCGCAGCTCGGGTACAATCATTGGAACATTCAGAAATTTGCGATCATCAAAAAGGATATGTTCATAGATGTCGTCGCTGACCAGAAGTATGTCCGATCGCTCCTTGAGTATTTCCGCCAGATCGCGAAGCTCCTGGTCCGGGTAAACAGCCCCCGTGGGATTGCTCGGAGAGTTCACCAGAATGGCCCGCGTCTTTGGAGTGAGCGCTGCTCGAATCTGCTCGGACGAGGGAATGTAACCCTGGTCAAAACCGGCAGAGACTATTACTGGAGTTCCTTCGGCCAGGCGTACGATATCCGCATACGATACCCAGTAGGGCGCCGGAATGATTACTTCATCCCCGGGATTCAGCGTCGCTAGAAAGAGATTGTAAAGAACCTGTTTTCCGCCCACGGAGACGATGGTTTCTCCTGGCTCAAAGCTGAGACCGTTGTCGGTTTCAAATTTCTGGATAATGGCTTTCTTGAGGCCGGGCGTCCCGCCCACCGGCGTGTACTTGGTCTGACCCGCGGCCAGTGCGCGAATTGCGGCCTGCTTAATGTGTTCCGGGGTATCAAAATCGGGTTCGCCGGCTCCAAAACCAATAACATCCCGACCTTGTGCACGCAGTTCTTTCGCGCGGGCTGTAATGGCCAGAGTAGGGGATGGTTCTACGGAATCCAGTCTATGGGCTACGAATTTCATGTCGAATTCTGAATTGTGGGGTGCCCCCGGTGCTGCAATTATTAAAAAAGAATCCACGTCATATTTTGCCCGCAATTCATTGCTCGAAATGATCGAAATAGCGCTATTTGAACCCGAAATCCCGCCCAATACCGGCAACATCATCCGACTGACGGTGTGCAGCGGCACCGGGCTTCACATAGTGGGTCAGCCTTCGTTTTCCCTGGAAGACTCCATGCTTCGTCGAGCCGGGCTCGACTACTACGCATTGTCCCGACTTACGTCGCATAACGACTTTGATAGTTTTGTAGAGTTCCTTTCGCAGCGGGATGGCCAGAGCCGCGACGAGATTCTGGCCCGGATTTGCTTGTTTACCCGATTTGCGACGAACAGCTATGCAGAACATAGATTTCGAGACGACCAGATCATCTTATTTGGAAAAGAAACCACAGGTTTGCCGCCTGCAATTCTGGACCGATTTGCCCATCGCAAAGAGCAGTTGCTTCGCATTCCGGTACACCAGAACTGTCGCTCCCTTAACCTTGCCAATTCGGTATCGATCGTGCTCTATGAGGGCCTTCGACAACTTGGATTTCCAGGATTGGATCGCTCCTATGTGGCCGATACTGATACTGATGTTCCGTAATGTTTTCCTCTATTTGCTTCTAATTCTTCTGATCGGTGGTGGCGCCTGTGTTACCGTCGACGAACAGGGTAATCCCATAGATGAAACGCCCCGAGGGCATTATTGGGATATAAAGAAGCTCCCCGAAGGCCCCTTCTGGAGTCCCGAGGAAAAATCCATTCCGTTCATGGTTGCGGGACTCCCTTCTGAAGTGCCGGAGGAGTTTGTGCTGGAAGGTGTGCCCGAAGCGGGAAACCAGGGAAAGTTCGCCGCAGGCACTCCTTTTGCTGCGGGCTATCTAATGATGACCATGCTCGAACGAAAGGCTGGCAGCGAAGACTATACATGTTCTCCCGAATTTCTATATAATAGTTTAAACGGCGGAAAGAATGTGGGCCTGGAAATCATCGAGGTATTGCAGCTTCTAAAAGAGGTGGGTTGTCCCGACCGAAAAACTTTCTCGGCCAGTGATCCGTTCATTAAGCCAGGACCCGAAGTCATCGCAGCCGCGCACCCTCATCGAATCAAAGGCTTTGCGCGTGTGGATTTGAGTCGGCCGACGCATATTATGGCACTGCTTTTAGAGGGTCGTCCGATCGTTGTCACGTTGCAGGTATCGCAGAACTTTTTAAATCTGGAATCTATGCAATGGATCCGACCGGAAGGGATGCCGGTAGGCAGGCAGACTGTAGCGATGATCGGTTTTGATCGCAAGGCCGAAACATGGATTTTCCAAAACAGTGCGGGCGATGATTGGGGACATAACGGACAGTTCTCTCTTAACCGCGATTGGTTCGCGCGGCTGGCCACCCAGGGATACGTGGCATGGTAGACTTGACGTACCGGGCTTAAACGCGATCCTGACGCACTTGGATGCGCATTAGGCCGTCGATTGTAACACTTCAACGGCTCCTCGTAGCATTCTAGTTCATTGATTTATTGCAAATTTAGGTCGGGCTAGCCCGGCAACGTCGGACCTCAGGGTCCGGCAATGCGAAAGCGTAAAGCGCTTATCGTAAGACTCGATAAAGGCAGGTGGAGAACTTGATACTAGGAGTACCCAAAGAAATCATAGAGGGAGAAAAGCGCGTCGGCATCGTACCCGAGAGCCTCGCAAAGCTTACATCCCTGGGATTCGAAATCCGGGTGCAGAAAGATGCAGGACGCGAAGCAGGCTTTCTGGATTCAGACTACGAAGCCCATGGTGCGAAGATCGTACCTAACGCTGGCGATTTATACGGTCAATCCGATGTAATCGTAAAGGTAGAGCGACCGGCGGATCATCCGGAGGCCGGTAAGCATGAGCTTGAGCTTATGAAAAAAGGCGCTCTTCTCGTATGCTTTATGGCGCCTCTGAATTTTCCGGAGGTTTCAAAGAAAGCCGCGGAGTTGGGCGTGGACGCGCTGTCCATGAACGATATTCCGCGGATTACCCGTGCGCAACGGATGGATGCGTTGAGCTCGCAGACAAACCTGGCCGGATATAAGGCCGTATTGATGGGAGCGAACGCTCTTCGGAAGATTTTTCCGCTGCTTATGACCGCGGCCGGAACGATCAGTCCCGCAAAGGTTGTCATCCTGGGCGCTGGAGTGGCCGGGTTGCAAGCCATCGCGACAGCTCGTCGGTTGGGAGCCGTGGTGGAAGTCAGTGACGTTCGTCCAGCGGTTAAAGAGCAGGTGGAATCACTTGGTGGCAAGTACATCGAGCCTCCCCAGGACGAAACCCTGGAAGGCGAAGGTGGTTACGCCAAAGAAGCTTCGGAAGAATATTTGAAGAAACAGCAAGAACTTCTGAAAAAGCATATCTCTGAAGCGGATGTGGTTGTGACCACAGCCCAGGTACCTGGAAAAAAAGCCCCTGTTTTGATTTCGGAGGAAACGGTGCAGTCCATGCGACCCGGGTCGGTGATTGTCGATATGGCGGCCGGAACGGGCGGAAACTGCGCAATCACGGAGGCCGGTCAGGTAGTTGAAAAGCACGGAGTTACGATTATCGGTGAAACCAATATTGTATCTCTGGTGGCTTTCAATGCAAGCCAGCTATACTCACGCAACG
>JAGRNC010000549.1 GCA_020440935.1 Leptospiraceae bacterium
GCTCGATTCCAACATCGAACGACTTGTGCTTTCGATTGTGGACAATTGACTAGCGTTTCCGCCTGGACCGCCTCGTTACATCCCTATGGATATACTTTACTACTTTCAAGTATATATATTAAATGGTCACATTCGGCCCTCAATGAGGACGCCCTATTTTATCGTGAACGTTTCAAGATGTATTTTCGAGTTTTTCCATTAGTTATTTCCATGGCCCTGTTTGCCAGTCAATGCCTGGCGCATCCATTGACCCAGAGCCTGGGCAATGGTGAAGATAGCAACCACACAAATGAACTTCTGGCTTTGGTTCTTGCCTCAAGCTTATGCCAGCCGACCCTTCTGGGCGGTAACATAGTAGGCTGCTCGCTCGCTCTAAATGGAGACGTAAGCACTCCCTATGGCCCTGCGGAAGGTTCCTCTACTGCAGGCGATCAAGATGGTATTGGCAACAGTGCACAGTTCTTTGTGCCTCTTGGACTGGCCACCAACGGCACCTCCCTATTCGTCACCGAAAGTTTTGGCAATGATATCAGAGAAATCAGTCTGCCCGGCGATCTGGTAATAACGTTTGCAGGGCCAGGGCCTGGCTCCTCGGTTTCCGGGGACACCGATGCCACAGGAAATAGCGCACGGTTTAATGCTCCAGGTGCAGTAACGACAGACGGAACAAACCTCTACATTGCCGAACTTACAAACAATAAGATTCGAAAGATAGATCTAAGCACCGGTGTGGTAACCACACTGGCCGGTCCGGCCGAAGGCGCACAGACAAGCGGGGATGCCGACGGGATTGGAAATTCCGCACGTTTCACCTCCCCGTCGGGCATAACAACGGACGGTACGAGCCTGTATGTAGCCGACGCGGATAACAACAAGATCAGAAAAATCGATATAGGAACGGGCCTCGTCACCACCTTTGCGGGTCCCGTCGCCGGCGACCAATCACCTGGGGATTTAGACGGCACTGGAAATGCAGCCCGCTTCAGCGCTCCCGCGGCCATCACCACCGATGGAGTCAATCTGTACGTTGCCGATAAGGGTAATAATAAGATCAGGAAAATCGTAATTGCTACTGCCGAAGTTACCACGATTGCAGGTCCGGCAGAAGGCTCGACCAGCAGCGGAAGGACCAATGGTACCGGAAACGCAGCGCGATTCAACGGGCCCGCGGGGATCGCCACCGATGGAACAAATTTGTACGTTTCGGATAGCGCAAACGATGTGATCCGGAAAGTTGTTATCAGCACAGCCGTAGTAACACAAATCGCAGGAAATGTGATTTACGGAGACGATGATGGAAATGGCGTAAATGCGAGCTTCCACTCTCCGCATGGCATAACCACAGATGGCAGGTATTTGTACGTGGTGGATACTTCCAATAATAAGATTCGCAAGATTCAATAAACGTCCGCCGTAATCGCCGCTCTGGGGTCTTCTTTGTCCATCGCATTGCGCGAAGTCCGCGCCACCAAATCCAGCAACTGATCGACGCTCCATTGATCGTAGGCATGCTTTCCGTAATGCGCTGCCAATAGAAAGCCGTCGGTGGAGATCAAGAAATCGCCGGGCAAACCAAAGGAGCTTCTGGCCTTTTCTGGCCCTCGCATACCGCCCAGTCGCATTCCCTGCAAGGCCGCTGCGATCGCGCGAATGGAAAACAAAGCCCTCCATGAAATCCGGACGCCAAATTGCTTATAGAGCTTCCTTGTTGGATCCGCAACAAAGGCCACGGGAAAATCGGCAGCATAAGGCCGTACTGTTTCCGGGCTCGAATCGAAAATAGCCAGCGTCCGGATTCCGGCAGCCTCGATCTCCTGGTGCCGTTTGCGAAACTCCTGAAGATGTAGATTGCAAATGGGGCACCCCGCATATCGGCGAAATTGTAGATGGATCAATCGATCTCCCGGAATTGGATGACTCTTTCCGAGGACATCCACAACGCCTGCCATGCCATTCGCATCCCGCAATATCTCCGTAATTCGACTTCCCATCTTTCGCATCACCGGGCGCGCTCCAGTTGCGTTAATCGGGGCGATGGGAATCCAAGGCGGGCCCGCACTTTAATAGTCTCTCGCACCGCCTCCTTCCATGACTTAGCGGCAACAAAGCCCAGCTTCTCAGATGCATATTCTGTACTACAGATTCGCTCCTCGGCCACGTAGACCAGAGACCGTGTAAGAAATGGAGTGGCGTCGGGGATGATCGCCAGCTTCTCCATAAGCCAGCCGAATACGTAGCCCGC
>JAGRNC010000550.1 GCA_020440935.1 Leptospiraceae bacterium
CTTACAGAGGGCGATGCTATTGCGCGTGGAGCTAACCTTACAGATAAAGTCAATCACACTGTATTCAAGACGATTCAAAGCCTCTCTACCAGACTGAATGCCCGGCAAAACCGATTATTTACTATCTCAACGCCGGTTCCCGAGGTTATCAACCTCACTGAAAAAAATCTGGTGAATGTACTCCAGAGATTGATGGGAGATCGTGTAATTGCCCAGATATTTCGGTTAGAATATGATCCGGGAAATTTAGAGCCAACCCTTGTTCCATGCTATCTGTCAGTTCCACAGGATGAGCGGGAAAACACCTTTACAATTTATAATGAATCAATGCTGGCATCCGTCTCTGCTCTTGAGTCCTTATTGAACAATAGGACCTTCGCAAAAAAGGAAGAAATTGTTCGAGATCTGGAATTTGACTTTAAATCTGAAAGAGTTCCTACACCGACAGAAATTCCGGCTACAATTGTGGACTTTTTACATGTAGTCCATGCCAGTAAATTTCCGGTATTACCGACACCTGAAATAATAAACCAGGGTGTTGCCGATATTCGACAGGAGCTGAGCAGACGGGGCAAGGTTCGAAATATTCTTAATTATGGCCTTATGCCCATAAGACCGGATGAGATTATCCCACGATTTGAGTCTGCCGGGGAGTTTCTGGCAAAGAAAATAGTTCCTACATATCGCAGTAAGGGGAATCTCAAGGGCGAACTCGAAGCTATACATCTGGAAGAGCAAAATTACAAATCCGGTGAGTTCATACCACAAACAGCCCAGTTTATAGCTCGCCGGGCAGAGGCTGTAAAAAAGACGGTCAGCTCCGAACCGGGCAAGGGCGGTCGCTTTCGAGGTTCATTGTCGGTCGAAACGATTCTATCCCTGGCGGCCGATGCCAACCAAAAGTATGATGATCTTTACCAGCAAGAGACATTAAAAATCTATCGAGATTACAGGGAAGGACTCATGAAAGTCAGCAATGACTGGCGTGAGTCGATTTTGTTCTTCGACACGGAAGAAAAACAGGATATCCCGCCCAATGCCTGGAAGCACCTGGTGGAGGATATGGAGCTGATCTATGGTGTATGGGAGCTGCCTGTAGGAACTCAGCACGTTTTTGTTCGGCGTGATCCTGCCGTGTTTCGGATTCTGGTCAACGGTATGAGCGCCCTCGGAAGCCAGCACCGGTGGCAGGTACTGGCAATGCGCCAGTTATTGGAGGAAAATGAGAACGAATTCAGGGAATTATTTGAAGATCCAGAATTCATCACATCGTACGGGCGACTACTCAGACAGGTGTACATTGATTTCATGCCATGGTATCATCGAATGCTTTTGATTGTAGGAATTCATTGGTTTATGGATTCGGCCTTTGGGATTGCAAAAAAGAAAATCCAGGGCCAGCAATCTATTTTGCGATCTGGAAATGAGGCCCGAACGCGTGAACTCAAGCAGGAGCGTGAACAAGAACGCCAGCAGAAAATATCCAGGTTAAAAGACGTCACGCAGGGGAACCAGATACTTGAGATTCTGGACCGATTCCTGATGGAGCGTGCATATATAGCTTCCCTGGAGGAAGTACGCAGCGAGTTACCGGAAATGGACCCCAGAACCTTTGATCGCGTGATCGAGTCTCAGAATTTTCAATTATTACGACCCGGTAGTAACGAAGGAGACACGATTTTGCTTTATCCGGTCGATCAAGAATGGCGAACGCGTGTCGCCCGCTTGCGTCGAGTGCTGGAGAGAGTGGAGCATGATCGCAGCCATGATACACGGCAGATGGAACGCTTGAATCGCATCCGGAAATTTCTGGCTCGTAATGCGGACTCACGCAAAGCAGAGCCGGAGACAGCCG
Organism: Leptospiraceae bacterium; assembly: GCA_020440935.1. Lineage (GTDB taxonomy): Bacteria > Spirochaetota > Leptospiria > Leptospirales > Leptonemataceae > UBA3465. The sequence goes on from JAGRNC010000550.1 coordinate 1,856, forward strand.
GTTCCAATCCCGATGAAGCCTATCGAAAATTCGGAGTCGAAGTAGAAAAAGTACGGAAAAAAGAAAGGACCGATCAGCCGTACCTGGGTGAATGAGTTCATGCGCCATGTAATCGCCATAATCAAGCTGATGCGACCGCACCAGTGGATCAAAAACGGATTTGTGTTCACCGGACTAATATTCGGACACGAATGGACGGATCTGGAGATGGTTCGTCGCGCTGTACTGGCTGCCGTCGGGTTTTCTCTGGTTTCCAGTTCGGTTTATATCATCAATGACCTGCGGGATCGCGAACAGGATCGCCTGCATCCCACCAAGCGAAATCGCCCTCTGGCCAGCGGTGCATTGAGCGCAACAACCGGTATGGTGTTCGCCGTG
>JAGRNC010000551.1 GCA_020440935.1 Leptospiraceae bacterium
GCGGTCCGTTCTTTTCGCGCAGATTTGACCGGGACATCCCGAGCCGAGCTTAACGCGGTAACTCTTTTTCGAGGAACTCTACTACCCGGCTGGTATGCTGCAAGTAACGATGCAGCTGCCGGGCGGACCAATCCCCTGGAACGCTGCTTTGCAATTCTAGCTGGGTCAGCGCAACACCATCGTTTTGCAGCAGCCTTTGTGCTGCATCGCGACCCACTACATTGATTTCCCAGTCCGGATTGATGGATACGCTTCCATCGCCTTCGGCCGCCAGGTTTCGCAATGCCTGCACCGTCACAGATGTTAGCGCAGAAACGCGGGCCTTCTGGTCATCCAGAGGAACGCCGCCCACGGGCCCGATCAGTAAGCCCGGGCCAAATCGATGCCAGTCGGGTCCAAAGTTGGATTCCTGCCCTTCCTGGAATATGACAAGATGCATGGGATCTCGATCAGTGTAGCGAATCTTCATTCGGATCAGCAGCCCATTTCTAAGATCCAGTCCGGTGTTGTGCACACCGGTCGAATAAGGCACCGGCTTGATTGTGATTTTACGGCCATCCATAACGCCGGTAGCATAGCTCTGACGCCCGATCTGAATACCTTCCAGTTCTATATAGCGCGACAGCCCGGAAAGAGGCTCAAGCAATGCACCGTGACGAATACGAAGCTTCTTTTGCGACGAGGACAGAAGAACAAACAATCCTGCACCGGCCAGTACCAAAAAAGCGACAATAGCCAGTAGAGTCAGCGTGTCCGAAATGGAGGCCATGGAATCATCAATGCTCGGGAGGGTAATGCTCGGCAGGGTTAGGGCTTTCGCGGCTGAATCGCCTCGGGCCCCTCAAAGCTCTGCCAGGCATCGTCGCTAAAATCGCGGAAACGATAATGAATTCTTCCGTTTTTCAGGAATGCCTCCAGTTCGTTATCCACTGGAATCTCCTGAAATGGGATTTGTCGCAGGCGCGGAGTGGCTCGCGATAGATCTAGCAGAAGCATACTCGGATTCCCCGCTCCGGCCACCGCAAACAAATGTAAATCCAGTTGCACTATACTCATAGAATACAGGCTCATGGGCCCGACGTAATCCATAGGTTCGGCCGATTTTGAATAATCAATGTCCAGCGAGGTCCGGTTCCCATTGCCTGGATTTAATAGAATTCCTGCGCCAGACGGACCGGCCGTAACTCCATGAACAATGAGAACAAAGCGATCCATGGGATAGATGGTATAGTAAGAATCAGGATCGGCATCGATGCGATACTGGTTGGTTTTCCCGGTAGAATCAATTGCATCGATTTGAAGGTGCGTGCCCCGATGCGTGGCCTCAATCGAAGTACCATTGATGAGCACAATCTTGCGTGTTTGCCCTTGTTGATACATTTCCCCCGAATCGGCATCGCTTTTGAAGGGAATGACCCTGGGAAAATCGCCGGAAGGCTTGGGCGAAGAGGACACGGCACAGCCAGCTCCCCAGACCGCCAGAAGTATGCAAACCAGGCTCGCTTTCGCTTTCATTTACTGTTTATTTTCCAATTGTAAGAATGTTTTCATCTCGTTATCGGGAAGCGGTTCGGCCCATCCCAGAGATTTAAAAAGCATGGGCGCCCAGTACACCGCCCAGAGCATAGTAATAAAATACCGGCCATACCGCACAATGCCAGCCAGGATTTCGTCTTCGAATGGGAAAATCTTCTTTGGAAGTTCTCGAAAGATTACCAGGCCAATGAAACCGAGCAAAAAGATTCCCACATACGCCGCGGGCTTCTTTATAATTCGGAAATGATTGGAACGCTCGGACAGCGCCAGAGAAACGCCCACTCCTGCCAGAGTGCCAGCGATGGTAATTAGCGGATCCAGACTTCTGGGATCAAAGGCCTTCTTGAGCGAAGCCACATCCGAAACATCCACGCCTTCGGCCAGCGTGGCCATTATCTTCCAGGTATCCGGGTCTTCATGATTCAATAGGGATCGAAGTATGATGGCCAGGGCGATCAGGATCCAGGATACAACCAGCGAGTAACCGATCTTTCGTCCGGTGGAAAGGGATTCATACCAGCCCAGAATCGAATCGATACTTCGCATAAAGATGAACAGTACCACTCCTCCCAGGATCAAGCCACCAATTATGTCTTGCGGAAAATGTACTCCCAGCACCATTCGCGAAAAGCAAATCACTGCAATAAGCGCCACGGCCAGAGGAATAACCCAGGGCCTACCGGAACGAAGAATGGAT
>JAGRNC010000552.1 GCA_020440935.1 Leptospiraceae bacterium
CTCTCCGTTTTCCGAGACGCTGTATCCCCTCATCTTCCTTCATCTGAACCAGATAAACTGAAGATGGATGAAACTCAGATTCAACCGATTTCGATGAAAATACCTTCGGGGAATGATCCAACTGCATCCTAGCCAAGGCCCGGGACCTCGCCCACTGGAGAAGTGGAGATGATTCATCCGGTAGTTGCCGGGCCAAAGGAAATCGCACGGAAAAGCGGGATTTACCGATAATGCACTTTTGCACCCCTTACCAGTTTGCCCGATATTTTCTTTCCGGAAATACTTGACGGATGGATCGCCGTCAGTCTGGGGCCTGAAATCGGAGAATTTGGCCCCCAAGGCGGAGGGTTATCATCAAGGAGATCAGGAATGAAGAATGGCAGTCCCCCAAGGCAGAGGATAGCAACTACCGATGGCGTAGCTGGAATCGACCTCAGCGATGAGAAAATCTATCTGCTGGTTAGTGCAGCGTATTTCGAGACAAAGCACACTACCATGCCGTCCAAGAATGTTACAAAGATCGCTATCGAATTTAGTCCTCCCAGAATCAAATTCTTATACGAGAATGATTGTGCCGTCAACCACCTGCATTTGGACGAATCGGTCGAATCGCACAAAAGACTACTCGATGGGATTCGGGCCGGCTATCCCGAACTCTGCATCTAATCAACCTCGTTGAAAATGAAGTAGCCATTGCGAAAGCCCGGTGATAAGGTTGAATTTTTCTGTCCTTTGAGACATACTGAATCTTGGATTTCCGCTCAAATTACAGGAGCAACCGGTAGGGCCAACCGAAGGGGATCAGGCTTCTACTCCGCTCGTCTGCGGCAAGTGCTGGAAGCCTATTGAGGATCCGCGGGCACAGATAATAGAGAATACCTGGAAGGCGAATTGCTCTGAAATACGTCCATCGCGTATTTAGAAGACTCCTTCCTGCAGCAGCCTCGTTGATTGATCTTCGCGAATGGCCCAGGAACCATAAACATCGGCGACGGAAAGGAAGTGCTTGCCCAGCTTCGGATGCGATTCGCTCCAATCTCGACCCAAAATTCGGTAATATTGTTCCGTACTTCTTTCCGGATTACCTCCAGCCATCGGATCACGAAAGTGAGCTCCTTCAGACTCAAGAATTCCGCCACAAAATCCAGACCAAAGAGAATCAATGTTCTCGGATTCGAGCAAGTCGGCGATATGCATGGGCGGCCCTTGATCGTTTCTATCCCGGCCGGCCACTCGAGCAAGAATAGTTCCGAGAATACTGGCCGCCCGATTCTGACATTCGTTTATCGCAGCCAGGCGCAGTGCTTCTCTCACAAAGGAGTTCAATGCACGCTCATTCGAAACACCTTTCCACATTGCACCCGCCATGCGATTCAGCTTCAGGAGGATTCTATGCGAGGTCTCGGCGTCACCTTGCAGCTTCGCTTCCGCAACTCCAGGCGTATGATTTCCTTGTGGCACTGTATTGGAAACGAGTTGAACAAAGAAATTCGGGTCGGTCGAGGCCCGTCGCATCAAGGCTGCGGTCGCAATCGGATTAGCATTTGCCAGCACGGAGAAATAGGTAAATTGCAGAGGTACCAGAACGTCATCTTCCAATTCACCACTTTTGACAAGGTGAACAAGAACCTCCTCCAGGAGGTAGGAATCAATGATTGTACCAGGCACCGTCTCAGCCGTATTGGGAAGTTGGGCGAGTCCCTGCAAAAGCTGGTCTGTTCGAGAATATTTCAGATCATTGAAATAGTTTACCTGAAGTGCCGCGTAGGGCCTGTCGGCCTTCAACAGATTCTCCGTTACGAAAGGGAGATGGACATGGATGTCATTGAAGTCCGGCACAAAGTTCTTCCAGTACTCCGCCTCGATCGTATCGCCAAGAGATTCGACCTTTTGCCAGACCCTTTCCTCATGTGGCAATAGTGCGAGGAAGCCCGCCATAACCACAGGATCCCAGCATCGGTTCATGCTGTTAGCAATAATCCTGTCGACAACGCTTGCAAAGCGATGAGCAAAAGAAAGTTCACGAAAGAATCCGCGCAGGGCATAACCTGTGGAATTCCCCGCCAAGAATCCCGTGGCCTGATCCAGTATCCACTCAATCGTGTTTTCTTGTATTCTTGAGGAATAAACTCCGAGCGTCTTTCCCACGGCGTCGCCCGACACGTCTTTCGCATTGATCAAACGTTCCACTCCCTGAAAACCTTCGGATTCATATATTGATTTCAGGGC
>JAGRNC010000553.1 GCA_020440935.1 Leptospiraceae bacterium
GCCATATCCCAGTAACGGGGCTCGCCGATTCGGCATCAAGCAGATATCGATTTCCATTGCCCATGGCCCTGCGGTTCTTTATTCTAGAGTGATGATAGAGCCGATCAAGGTTACCCTGGATTTGCCGGTGTTTGCAGAAAAGGCATTCGATACGTTTACTCTTGGATTTGGTTCCTGGTGGCCCAGGGTCTATACCTGGTCCGGCGATTCTTTAAAAGCTATCGGCATGGAGCCGCAAAGAGGCGGGCGTTGCACCGAAGTCGGGCCGCGGGATCTCGACAACGGCCGCCTTTGAAATGATTATGAACACAGATACAACGATTCTGGAAGCAAGACATCACAAGCCTCGTCGGTCGGGGTTGCCTCATCGCGCCAGCCACGACTACCACGTGCTGATGGCATGCACCGAAGGTAGCGGGACTTTCCGGGTAGGCACGGACGTGCGCTGGCAATCCGGCGATCTGTTACTCATCCCGGCGGGAGCAATCCACGAAAACTGTGGTTCCACATCCAATGCAGCTATGCTCGGAATCTCATTTCAATCAGGAAGGCAGCGATGGGCCGACCCTGCCATGTTGCCCCTTCGCATGATCGAACAGGGAGCTATGGGCATCGCCCCGCTTGCATCCGACCGCCAGCAAAACTTTGCTACCCTGTTCGAGTCTCTTCGCCGCGAGCTAGGCGATTCGGATCCTCTGTCGCGAAGCGCTGCCAGTCATATTCTGGAATTGATTCTTCTGGAAACAGCACGGGCCTTTCAGGGCGACGCGCGAACGTACAGCCAGGATGGCCCCGTTTTTTTCGCGCTCCAATTTGTGCGCGAGCATTGCCTGGAAGGAATTCGGCCATCCGATGTAGCCGATGCCCTGGGTCTGCATCCCGCCTATTTGACTACCGAAGTGCACAAGCGAACCGGAGCGCCCCTGGGACAATGGATTCTTCGTTTTCGCATGGAAGAGGCAAAGAAGCGATTGCGAACTTCCGATTCCATAGAAGAGATTGCCGAGGCGCTGCGCTTTGGCGATAGCACCCATTTCATCCGACAATTCAAAAGCTTCGCCGGACAAACCCCGACCGCATGGCGTCGCAATCCGAAGGATCAGCAACAAAGATTCCCGATGGGAAATGCCAGGCAGGTCCAGCACAAGCATTGATGCGGTGCCGATGCAGCTCCGGCCGAATATCCGGCGGATCGTAGAAATAGGACAAATCGAGCAAAACCATTGATTGTGCAATGGGACTCTACTCTAGCGGTCCACTACCCACCTAAAGATTCGCCGATTCCATCTAAAACTCCGCCCTGGTATTGCTCGCGGAAAATGCTATATTCACTCCATGAGCAATACAAAGAATGAAGTGGATGTTACCATTATTGGAGGAGGTCCGGCTGGCCTGGCTGCGGCCCTGACTTTGAGTCGTGGAGGCCGGACATCGGTGGTGCTGGATGCGGGGAGCCCGCGGAATGCGGCCGCCCGCCAGATGCATGGATATCCGGGATTTGATGGGGTGGCCCCTTCCGAATTTCGGGCCATAGCCCGCGGCCAGATCGACAAATATCGGATGGCTCAGTTTGTGCCGCAACGAGCGCTGAACGTTACCGGACAAAAGGATCAGTTTCGCATCGCTACCAATGGCGGAACATGGCATTCGCGACGAGTGTTGATCGCCACTGGACTGATCGACGAGCTGCCACCTGTGCCGGGATTGGAAGAAATTTGGGGCGATCGTGCATTCATCTGCCCGTACTGCCATGGCTGGGAGTTTAGAAATCAACCGTGGGGCTACTGGCCGCATAACTCCGAAGAGCTTGCGTTTGGTTTCTTTCTTCTGGAGTGGACAATGAACCTGACGGTATTCGCCCCCACCGGCTCAGAGATTCCCGAAACCTTGCACAAAAAATTCCGAGAACGGGGCATTCAAATCGCGACAGAACCTGTGTCCATTGAGAAGCACGAAGACGGCATCCTTGTATCCAGCGCAGACCAACGATTCGAGCTGGCTGCCCTGGCAATGCGATTTCCGCAAAGACAGACCGATCTAGCGGCAGGCCTTGGCCTGGAAATGGACGGTACGTTTATTCGCGTGGATGGACTGATGGAAACCAGCATCCCCGGCCTATTCGCCGCCGGCGATAGCACAACACAGATGCAGCAGGCGCTGGCTGCAGCCGCCATAGGATCTCGAGCAGGCACGGCGATTCATAAGTCCCTGGCCGGGGTTTGATGGT
>JAGRNC010000554.1 GCA_020440935.1 Leptospiraceae bacterium
TCGGGAAGTGACGGCCGTTCCGTGGCCTGGCAATCACGAATGAGCGAGGCGGCACAGAATCGCGGATTTGTAGCGATCTATCCCGATGCTCTGCCGCTGGATCCAGAACAACCGGCCAGCAGCAATAATCCGCGAGTATGGGCAGACGGTTCCGGACGCGGTTATTCGGGAAGCCATCCGGAGAATGACGTGAAATTCATGTCGCAACTTGTTGCATTGGTCGCACGCGAAGTGACCATTGATCGATCGCAGGTTCATATTGCAGGATTCTCCAATGGAGGTTCCATGACCTTCCGACTGGCAACCGAGTTGCCAGGATTGTTCCATCGCGTGGCAGTTATTGCCGGCGTCTCCTGGGTACATCCTGCGACCTGGAAAAAGCAAGATCTGTTGTACATTACCGGCAAGAAAGATTATATCATTCCTCCCGACCGCAACATTGCAAGTCTACCCCACGCTCCCATCCAGCTTCAGACCTCGGTTAATCAGACATTGCTCCAATGGATGGATCAATGCAAAGCTGTTAAAGATCAATCCGGGCATTACATCCCTGGCGATCTGGCAGGCAGGTTCAAACAGTTTCAGTGCCAGAACCATAGCATCGAATACCTGGAACTACCGCGCACCGGCCATGTTTGGCCGGGCGGACAGGAAGATCCAGTAGCGGAACTGGATGCAACAGCCGTGGTGGTTCGATTTCTACTGGATCGTAAGAGCTAAACCGATCCCCTGGTTCTATGAAAGGAACCATCGCTTCGGTTATTCTGGCTGCACTTCTTCTGGGCGCCATCGCCTACATTCCATACAACCAGAATCGGTTGGAGTCGGAACAGGCACAAAGGATCAGTGAATTCAAAGAAGAACTGCATAGAACGGAACGGTTCTACATAGAGAATCTGCCGATCTACGAAGACTGGCAAAGCGGCGATAAAGAATCCGAGCTGCGTCGGTATCTACTGAACGACCATCTGCGCGTTGTAAAAGAGGCTGGCCTCAGTCCACTCCAGGATGCAAATCAGATTCAGGAATTTGCAAGCCAGGGCAAACTTGCGTCCATCGATCTGGACTCGGTTCCCTTCTATTTTTACAATGTGCAAAAGCCCTATCGATACCTTACTCCGGCGGCCAAGAAAGGACTGCTTCGATTGGCCGAACGATTTCAGCAGGTAGTACATCGAAATCTGGATGGCAAAGATGCCTTCAAGCCCGTGATCGTCAAATTTGCGATCTCTTCGGCGCTTCGCCCCATTCGCTATCAGAGCAACCTACGAAACGAAAATCCAAACGCTTCGTTCGTATCGTCGCACAGTTATGGATTGAGCTTTGATCTATTCTACGATAGCTTCTATGTGAATTTGCGGTCTTCTGAAAACAAATTCGAAGATGGAAGTCCCCAGGAAGCGCTGGATCGACTGAAATTGCAATCGGGTTTCCTGCTGGGCTCTTCCCTTCGCCGACAATTCCGAGCGGCGCTGGCCGAGACTCTTTTGCAGCTACAAAAAGAGGGATTACTGTACGCTATTTATGAGCGAAACCAGCGATGCTATCACGTTACGATATTGCCCGGAGCAGTGGACTAGCTCCGATCTTTGATCTTTTTGGCCTGAACCAAGAATTGCATGGCTTTGTCCGGATTGCCGGAAAACAAATACATCAGGCTCAAGTCCATCATATCCTTTGCATCATCCGATGCGGCGGCGCTTTCGGATACCTTACCAGCTGCCTTGGCTTTCTTTCGTTCTTCAATACGGGCCCGCAGGTCTTTTGAGCGCTGCCCAATCCGATTGCGAATTCCTTCGAAGAAAGAGTCTGACTCTTCTTCGTTGTTCTTTCTAAGCGACTGAATATGATCGCCAAAGGAGCGGTAGCCAGCTGAACTATGACTGAGCTTTTGTAGCTCGGAGACCGAGGAATCGTAATCGCCGCTCTCCATTAGCATTCCGGCGCGCAAGCCGCGGACCGTTTCGTCTTCTTTGTTTTTTAGATACTGGTCGCATACCGCAATCGCATCATCATATTGTTTACGCTGACTGAGATTTAGCAGTAGTCCCAGAACGGCAATCCGGCTGGCAGGATCGAGTTTTAGTGCATTCTTAAAGTATACGGCGGCCTTTTCGGGTAGCTTGCGCGCCTCATAAACATAAGCCAGCAAAATGTGTGCGCGCAGAAAACGCGGATTCAGCTTCAAGCATGCGATGAGATGCTCGGTGGACTCTTGATATT
>JAGRNC010000555.1 GCA_020440935.1 Leptospiraceae bacterium
GTCACTATCGAAGTTAAACGCGGCGAGGTCATGGTGCTTCTGGGCGGCTCCGGTACCGGAAAATCGGTGAGCATCCGCCATATCATCGGGTTGCTCAAGCCCGATGCTGGCGATGTATTGATTGAAGGGGAGTCCATGGTCCATGCAGGCCGCGATCGAATGGAAAAGCTCCGTAGCCGGATGGGAGTATTGTTTCAAAGTGGAGCGCTCATCAACTGGTTAAGTGTGTACGACAATGTGGCGCTTCCGCTGCGCGAGCATCGACTCGTAAAAGAGGAAGAAATCGACGACATCGTGCGCGAAAAGCTACAATATATGGGATTAATGCCTGCGCGAAATCTGCTTCCCTCCAATATCTCCGGCGGGATGAAAAAGCGGGCCGGCATAGCCCGGGCACTGACCACCAACCCAGAAATACTCCTGTATGATGAGCCAACCTCCGGTCTTGATCCGGTATTGAGCCAGGTATTTAACGAATTGGTCCGCAAACTTCAAAGGGAGTTACAGGTAACGCAGGTTGTGGTCACCCACGACATGAATTCTGCCTACTTTATTGCGGACCGAATAACATTTCTCTACCAGGGAAAGGTGGAGATGGTGGGCACGCCCGATGAAATCCGGAACTCTTCGAATCCTGTGGTGCAGCAATTTATCCAGGGACAGACGAAGGGTCCTATGATTCTGGATGCGGGCGATCCCACGACTCAGAAAAAGTCCTGATTCGCAATCCGAATTCGCCGCGATCTGAATGCCCGGCACTGTCTGCTCTCAACAGCGCTCTCTTCGATGGTCCACCGGCGTGTTATTGCCGCTCGATCCGTCGCATGAGAATTGCGAAAGGAATCTTAGATTAACGGGCTTCCAGCGCCTCAATGAGAGAGTTACCCGACTGATAGATATCAATGGACTGAATCTTTCGGTCTTTTAGCCGCAAAAGCGTCATCTGCCCCGGCTTTTTTGGGAATCGATCCCCGGGACCCGCCGTTCGAATTAAATGTAAAGTGTAGCTGTAGTCCCGCATGGCTGGCAATGCAAACATCACACCGATCAGATAGGGCATTTTATGTATATCTGCTATAATCACCGCATTCTTGGATTTTAGGTACTCATCGCCCCGACTCTGAAGGACTTCATGCAGGCTATCTTTCGCATCCATGTCGGCGAGAAAGACTACATTTCGGACCGATGAACTGAGAATCTGAATATTGCCAAACTGGTCCTCGTATCGAATAGCATCAAAGGTATCGCCCTCGGACCACTGAGGCTCCACGGACACCGGTTCCTCGGCGAGCAGGAGGGGACTGGCCATTGTCAGAAGGAAGGCTGCCCATGCAATTGCGCCAAACTTTCTTCGTTGTCGCTGTGCTATTGGGTTCTTTGGAAGCTTCGATGCTCTGGGGTCCTGGTGATTCATGCTTTTGCCTTTTTGATTCTAAATTCCTGATCGTTCGTTGTACTTTGCTTCTATAGCGCCTTAATGCGCCCATTTCAGAATCGTTCGCCGTTTATCCAAATTGGGCCATTTGCAAGCTAATGGAAAGTATGCGCATTTTAATCGTGACCGCCAAACATTTCGAGCAATGTTTTTCGCCGAAAATCGAATATCTCCTTAAGCCGGGGCCGCACCAGCCAGGAGTGCACCCACGGCCCCAGGGGTCCGCCCGGCAGGGCATAATGAATCAGATCCCGGCAATGAAGACCTTCGGCCGTTTCCAGAAAGAAATGCTTATGATGCCAGAGTGCATAGGGACCGAATCGCTGCTCATCCACGAAATAATGAGGTTCCTGTACGTGGGTGATTTCGGTTACCCATCGAACGGGAATTCGACCAAACGGACGTACTCTATAGGTGATGATCGCGCCGGGATACATTGGTCCATCCTGGCCGGTGATGGCAAATCCCAGGGACGGCGGAGTGATTCGCTCCAGGTTCGCGGGATCGCTGAAGAATTCCCATCCGGTCTTTAGATCGATGGCCAGGATGCATTCCGATTCGAGCGTATAGATTTTCATGATTCAGACTCTGAAAAAGGTATGTGGACTCGTCAGTGCTACGCAGTTGCTTCTACTCAGGTTTGGCTTCCAGAACCTCAACTCGCAATTTCGTGCAATTTAGATCGCTGCACGGTTCCTTTGGGAGTTCGGGGCAACGATTCATGAGGGACAATGGCAATACGGCGCAAATATTTCTCCAGACCTCCCAGAGTGTGACGTACCCGGTC
>JAGRNC010000556.1 GCA_020440935.1 Leptospiraceae bacterium
GGCCGCGCCAATCGCTATGTAGCGAACCTTGATGGGGATAATGAACATCAGAAGAAAGACCTGATTCGGAAAGAGATGAGCATAGGCCAGAAAGATGCCCAGTAGAATGTATTCGCATCCCATGGGCATGAAGTAGCTACCCGCCAGGCAGGATAGGACTCCCAATAGGACGTAGACATTATATTGAAAATCGCCGAGTACCGCTTCTACGGCGCTTCCGAAGACCCAGAACAAAGCCAGGATCATAAATAGAATGAACCAGGCATAGAGTCCGGAAGTCATGTCTTCGCCGCTAGCCGGCGCGCCGCTTGCAAGACGGAATGGAAAAAGAGCGATTTGCCAGAGGTTATCCTGGAGCGCTGTTTGCAGACTTAGCGGGCCGGCAAAGGCCCCGGTTGCCAGGTTCAGACCGCTCACCGCTGCGATCATAATAACGTAAGCCATGGTGAGATGAGGAACGGCGAATCTTCCGAGTTTTTTTTCCAGCCAGCGCATAGGTTAGGTCGGTGGCCGAAGGGGACGGGTCAAGAAGAACTGGATTTACAGCAAGGTTGGTGATTCGAATATCTCCCTATGCCCGGAATCTGGCTTAGCACATGGCGAACTTTCTTCTGGGAAATGCGCCAGGAGTCCAAACATCCAGGCAGCATTTTGTTCTTCTTGAGTTTTGCCGTTTCGCTGAATGTTATCTATTTCTACGCCTTTGGGCGTTCCACTATGGAGAAGCACTCGCCGGGGGCTCTGCTACTCTCCCTTTTCTTTGTCTCGGTGGTCCTCCTGAGCCGCGGTCATGGGCGCGATCGTGAAGGCGGCGCATTGAAAGTGGCGCTGGCCTCAAGCATCGATAAACTAGGTTTCTATGTTGGCCGCGTTCTTGCTCGAGCGTTGATCTTGCTGGCAATACTGCTACTTAGCTGGCCGATCAGCGGAATACTGGTGGCCGGCCGGAGTCTTTCGATTCCGGGCCTGGAATCCTGGATTCGCACACTCTGTCTCTTTGGACTCGCTGCGCTGGCCTTGAGTTCGCTCGGGGTGATCGTTGTATTTCTGGCGGCGGGCAACCGATTCAAAGAGATGATTGTGCCCGTGCTATTCTTTCCGGCGGCATTGCCGCTCTTTATGGTTGTGGCCGGCGCTTTCACCACTGATGGAAACGTAGTGGGTGGGCAACTTTATATTCGCCTTGTCAGCGTCGTCGGCCTCATGGCTCTGTTCTATATGCTTGTAGGCAGTCTCTTTAGCATGCGCGTATCTCCCACGGAGGCGGGCTAATGAAAAGATTCTTCTGGCTATTGCTACTGTTTGTTCCGGCCATTCCCCTGGCCATGACCTACGGCCTGCTTGTGCCCCCCGTGGTACTGCAACAAGGAGAGGCGCACCGAATCTTCTATATCCACGTTCCGGTCGCCTGGGTTGCTCTATATGCTCCGTTGATTTCGGCAGTGTGCGGTTTTCTTTTTCTATTTACCCGACGCCAGGTATTCGACCGATGGAATGTGGCCAATGCAAGAATTGCCGTGCTGTTTAGTCTGGGTGTAGTGATTTCAGGACCGATCTGGGCTCATACTGCATGGGGTACCTTCTGGAACTTCTCCGATCCTCGACTAATGAGTTTCTTTATCCTTCTGCTTTGCCTTGGCGGCTATTTTCTTGTTCGACTGTTCACGGATGATGTCTCGCGCCGGGCGGTGTACAGTGCGCTCTGGGCTATCATTGCCGCGGCAGCTTCCATCTTTACCTGGCTGGCCATTCGTGTTCTGGAAACCGATCTGCATCCGGGCCCTGTCCTCAAAACAATGGCTCCGGAGATCAGCCGATCCTTTTGGTACAATGTGCTGGCTTATCACCTTCTATTCTGGCTGCTTCTGGTAATCGGTCTGCAGCATGAGCGCAGCCGGGAAATTGAAGAAGAATTAGAAGCTAAATAAGGAAGACGTGCAATATGTGTAATAATAAACATACTAATATAATGGGCGATGGCTCCCGAGCTCGAGATCTCCAGGTGGCGAGCCTCAAGGATGGTGCCATCGGCCGGCAGGATTTTCGGAAATCTGGATGTGCCGGTGCCAAACGTTCCATCTTCTTATTGTTGATTCTTTGTGTAGCTGTATCGGGATTCGCTGGAATTCAAGCCGAACCCAAAACCATTACTGCGGCCGCTATTGAACGTAAAGCCACCGAGCTGGAATCTTTGAATCCAGCAGAGGCCAGGCAACTAATA
>JAGRNC010000557.1 GCA_020440935.1 Leptospiraceae bacterium
CTATCCTCGATGTGGGTATTCGATTCTGGTTTGCGTTGGCCGAAAACTACTTTGCACAAGGTAAGGGCATGGTAGAATGAGCCCGAGGTTTCTGTGGTAATCAAGACTCATTCCATAATGTATGGCTACAAAGAGTTGCAGGGCCGCCTGGAAAAGCATGGCGGGCAGCCATTGTTGGTAGTTGATGAACTCGGTGCGGTTACTCCGCTGGAATTTATCAAGCAGGGACTCTCTATCAAGCTTGCAAGTCCCCAGGAACTGGCCATGCTAAAAGCGGCGGGCTACAACGTCCGGGTTCGAGAACTCTAATTTCGGGCAGGGCGAAATCTCTTAAAAGTCGCGCAGTCCCTTGGGCGTGTAAAGAATGTAATGCGAATCGTCTTCCACATGCTGACCGGTTTTCAAGTCGTAGCCGGTTAAGGTCTGCAATTCTCCGCGATCCAGAAAAACTCCGCCACATTTGGGGCAAACATCGATCTCCACGGGCCCCAATTCCTGCAATTCCATGATTTCTTCGCAAAGCGGGCAATGTAGAATCCGACGCGGCTGCTCATGGCCATGCTCGGATGCCTTCAGGGTGCTCCCCGGAATTTCTCGATCGGAGTGCAAATGCACTGGATTTTCCTCATGCGAGGACCGGACTGGGGCCGATGCATGAAAATCCGTGGCCTCCTTTTGCGGCCTGGATGGCCGAATCTTTTTGACGAGATATTCCCACATGACTGTCTTAATATATATGTCGGACGGTGGAGGACAATGAAGTATTGCTCTTATTGCGGATCGAAACTGGATTTCCGGGTGCCGGAGGGGGATAATCTGCCCCGACATATCTGTAATGAATGCGGTACCATTCATTATATGAATCCCCGACTGATTGTGGGCTGCGTTCCGGTCTGGGAAGATCGGGTGCTATTGTGCAAGCGGGCCATTGAGCCCAGGCATGGCTTCTGGACCATTCCAGCCGGTTTCATGGAGAACGGAGAACTGGTAGAAGAAGGGGCCATGCGGGAGACCCGCGAAGAGGCCAATGCAGAGGTGGACATTCAGTCGGTCCATACTGTGTACAGCATCCCGCACATCAATCAGGTGTACATGTTCTTTCTGGCAAAGCTAAAGAACCTCGATTTTTCGCCGGGAGTGGAATCCCTGGAGACACGATTGTTTTCCGAAGAGGAGATTCCCTGGGATGAGCTGGCCTTTAGCTCGGTTAAGTTCTGCCTGGAGGCTCTGTTTCAACGCGGCTCCAGCGCGCAGGATTCTGCAAATCTGGGGCATTTTGTCCGCAGTTCGGAGCCAAAGCGCTAGCGAATAGGGACGTGGAGCCTGCGCCCTGCGTCCAGGCCGCGCAGCTTTTTTTTTGCACTCCACAGTCTAATTCAATCGGGCTACCCGGGGCGCCGAATCAATATTAGCCGTCGTCTTCCGCCAACACAATCAACCGATCGCGACCGGTGAATTCGAATACTTCGTCCAGCTGCGGAATCAAAAGTACGCCGTGGTTACGCTCTTTGTCTCCTTCGAATCGATGGATTCGAATCCCCAGGCATACCTCTTTTCGATTAAGCGCGGCTGCCATGCATTCTGCGTAGCTATGCGGCTTCAATGGATCTTCAAAATAGGCGGTTACCGGCTTAAGATAGATTTCGCTTCCTTCCGGTGAAAACAGGTCATCGTATACATCCTGCACATCGGGTTCCAGGGCAACCTGCGCCAGGATGCGCGAAATGAATTGATTGGAGATTAAGAAATCTTTTACGCCGGTTTCCAGCACAAGGTCGATGTTCTCCGAGTCCATGATCTCGCAAATGACGCGAGTGGACGGCGGATGCCCCTGTTTTTGCTCCACAGCTTTCAGATGATGCCGCACCTGGAGCAGCCCTGCGATACTGGCCGCGTCAATGGACTCTGGATTTGTTCCATCGGTGGCCAGAAGAATCACATTCTGATAACGTTCGGGGCCCAGAGCGGCCATAGATGCCGGATCGGTCCAATCCGTTTCTTTCCATTCTACGTTCAGCTGCGGATACTTGCTTTGCAGCTCGGCAATGGTCTGGCGGATTTCGTCATGATGCTCCGCAACGTTATGGGTGGCTACGGTCATAATGGAACCCGAAGGAATGTAGTCGGCATATTCGCGAAGGATGGTTACTCCCTTGCGATTCCATCCCATGATAAGGTAGGATTCCTGGTCGAGGTGCATGTCGAAATTTGGAAGAGTT
>JAGRNC010000558.1 GCA_020440935.1 Leptospiraceae bacterium
TTATCCTGACTTAGATCAATCATTGACTAGCTCCTAAAATCCATTTCGAACCCACGGGCGCGGTTTAAACGCAACCTTCGGGTTTGGGGACACCAGCGATGCGCGCGGCCGTTCCACCAGGGCGAACCGGAAATAGCTGGTACAGTTCCTTTGTATCCACGCCGCTGTTCTTGGTAATGCGGCGAATCGTTGGCGACTTACCCGATTCCTGGAAGTCTTTTCGCATAAAATCGATCACCACCCAGTGGCGGTCCGTTAGCTCTAGTTTGTTTTCGCGCGCAATAGCCTCGGCCACATCGCGATTCCACTCATTTTCGTTCACCAGGAAGCCGTCATCGTTCAACTGGACAGTTCCTTCTTTTACTTTTACTTCCGGCATTTTAATCCTCCGAGCATATTGTTACGATACATCTTTCTTGCATTTGACCTTCGCTGCTCCGCCATTCATCCCGATGCGCTTATCTTTTTGCCCGCAGTACTCATACGGGCCGGGATCGTAGGTATCTTTCTGGCCTTCACGATCATGTTCCAGTAGATCCATTTGAATGCAAGCTTGCCCCAGTGATTCATCCGATTCTCTTTTAGCAGGCTCAGCGGGCCCAGCCCCGCTATTGGAAATCGGCCGGGCACTGGCTCCTGGTCGTAGTTAAAATCGATGAGAAGGCCCTTTTTATGGCCCGACTCGATAAAGCAATTTGCATGGCCATCAAAGGACGGCTCCAATTCCTTCCCGCCCAGGTAGCGCAGAATATTCTCGATCAATAGCTCCCCTTCGAAGTGCCCCACCGAACCGGCTTTCGAGGTGGGTACGTCGGTGGCATCTCCAATGACGAAAATGTTATCTTTCACTTTCGCCTGTAATGTATGTTTGTCTACGGGGACAAAGTTCAAATCATCGCCGAAACCCGATCGCTCGATTAGACTATCGCCCATATTTGTGGGCACGGTCACCAGCAGATCGTAGTGTATTTCTCGGCCATCGTAACCAATGATTTTTTGTTCTTCATTATCGATCCGTTCGGCATTAAAATCTGCCACTACATCGATGCCCTTGTCCGACATTAAATGGCCCAGAGCCTGCGCTGCTACTGGCTTGGTGAATGCGCCGTCCAGCGGAGTGATATAGGTGATTCGCGTCTTCTGGCGAATGCCCCATTTTTGAAGATAGTAATCGGAAAGAAAACAAAACTCCAGAGGCGCTACCGGACATTTGATGGGCATCTCATTTACGTGAATGACCAGGTCGCCGCCCTGGAATCCCTGCAGGGGACCTCGCAGAGCGCTGGCCCCCTCGCTGGAATAGAAATCGAAAATATTCTTTCGCCAGCCATTGCCTTGCATACCTTCCGTTTCTTCGGGAGCAATGTGCGAACCGGTGGCAATGATCAGCAAATCGTAGGACTTTTCCGATCCGTCTTGCAAACGCACCACGTTACGATCCGGGATGATCTCCTCGGTGCCGGTGCGAATCCAATTGGTGCTTCTGGGGAGCAGACTACCACGGGGCTTTACGATGTCGGATTCTTCGTAGATACCAAAGGGCAAGAACAGGTATCCCGGTTGATAGTAGTGTGTTTCTTCCGGATCGATGAGACTGATCTCCCATTCCTTGAGATTGAGTCTCCTGCTCAAATGATGAGCCATCATTGTGCCGGCTGTGCCGCCGCCGACTATAATGATCTGTTTCATTGATTACATTCTAGCATGCGACCGCGAAGCGATCAAGCGAGTATCAAAAAAATTGTCTTACCCTACCCCCGAACCCCAGCCGAATGCGACGCTTCTATCCGCGTACATGGTTGGCCCGGATGTATCCGGGCTCGCTTCGATCAACGATTGGAGAATTTTCCCTCAACCCAGGCGCGAATTCGATCCACGTATTCAAATAGCGCCGGAACTACCAGCAGCGTTACCAGAGTAGAAAGAATCAGCCCGCCGATGATGGCTACGCCCATGGCAGTGCGACTTTTCGAAACCTCTCCCAGTCCCAGGGCTACCGGAAGGGTTCCTGCGATCATGGCAAAACTGGTCATGAGAATGGGTCGGAGTCGCACAGCGCCCGCCTCTTCGATGGCTTCCTCGCGACTTACCGGCGCTTCGTCGCCTGCGCTTTGCATTTTCTGCACCGCATGATCCACGAGTAGAATGGAGTTTTTGGCCACCAGGCCCATGAGCAGAATAATGCCGATCATGGAAAAGATGTTGAG
>JAGRNC010000055.1 GCA_020440935.1 Leptospiraceae bacterium
CCATGGCCCGAGCTTCGGAGCTCCCCAGATTTCGACCGGCCTCAACATTGAAGGAATTACATTCTCTATTTGAACACTGGCGGGCCATGCAGGCCGATCAGCCGCCATCTGCCATCGCTAAGGCCGTTTACGAACAAAGCGGGATGAAGGAGTATTTCTCCAGCGATCCTGATCCGGAATCCGTTTCCAGAGAGGAAAACGTCGGCGAACTAATTTCTTCCATTCAAGATTACGAGAGCCGGGTAAACCCACCGCGCGAGGGCCAAAGTGCCCTGCAAAGCGAAGGCGCGGGCACAATAGTTCCATCCAACGATGATACGGGAGCAAACGTAGCCGACGATGCAAAACCAAGCATATCGGGATTTTTGCAGAACGTCACGTTGCTCACTTCCGAGTCCAATCCCGCGCAAACCGAAGAGGAGCTGCAGGATTGCATCCATCTAATGACTTTGCACAATGCAAAGGGGTTGGAATTTCCCGTGGTCTTTCTAACCGGCATGGAAGAGGGATTGCTGCCGCATCAATTTTCGTTGGATGATGGAAACATAGAAGAAGAAAGACGCCTGGTATACGTTGGCATAACCCGCGCCAAAGAAGAGCTATATGTCAGCCATGCGCGGTTTCGTCGGGCTGGCGGATCTGTGCAGCCTCGGATGCCGTCCCGTTTTATTGAAGAAATTGGTCTAAGCTCCTATGAAGGCGGACCTTCCATTGCGGGGGCAACACCGCGCACCGGCGCGGCCAGAAATCCGGTGCCCGATCGGGGACTGCGCTCGGCTACCTATGAATCAGGACAACGTATCAGGCATGGAAAGTACGGGCTGGGCCAGATTGTAGCCACGGAAAGCACGGTGGCCGGGCAAAAGATACAAATCCGCTTTGCCGACGGAAGCGTGAAACTCTTCCTCTCCAATTATACGCCGCTAGAAATCCTGGACGGCTGAACCATAGCAGATCGGTCCAATCAGGTGGAATCCTGGCGGGATTCCAGTGGGATTCGGGTGGCGATTGGGGCGGTGGCGGATCTGTAATGGTCTTCGGGATCCCGGTTTTTCCGAACCGCCGGCGAACAAAGAAAGGCCTAAAACCGCTGGAAAAATGCAGCCGCAGCCATTAATTTTGCACCTGCAGGGTCCGATCATTTTGCAGAGAAGGTATTATTATGAATCGTCGCTATTTGATTTGTTTTCTTGGTATTACTCTGGTAGCCGGAGGGCTCCAGGCAGAAGAGCAAAAAGGCATTGTAGCCGAATTTCGAGCCGTAGAAGAGGCTATCCGAAATCAGGATCAGGATCCAAAGATCCTGAAGGAGACTCTGGAAGCCAATATCATCCGAGCCATGAAAGGATCCATTTCGCGGCGTTTCTTTGAAACCAAGGGCAAATACCTGGCGGATCTCAAAATCGAGAACCTCGCATACGAAAAATTCGAGAATACCAACACATTCTACGTGAAGTATAAATCCTTCATCGTTCGCTTTGATTTTCTGCGTGATCCCGAACGATTCATTCAGGAACCAGTCTACGAAAAGTTCCTGATCATGGACGATAAGTTCGATCAGGACCACGAAAAGCCCGCCAGTCCATAATTCCGGATGGAATTTGACGTTGCATTCCAGGCTCGCGGGCTTTCGGCCATGCGTCGAGCCTGTAGCGCCGTTCTCGAAATCTACGCAAAAAAAGACCATTCCGTCGAATACAAAGAGGGCAATGAGCCGGTAACCGCGGCCGACCTGGCCTGCAACCGGATTCTTGAGAAAGAGCTATCTGCAATGTTGCCGCAGGCCGGATGGCTTTCGGAGGAATCCGGAAAAGATCTGGAGGCGCTTTCTAAGAAGGAATTGCTCTGGGTTGTAGATCCCATTGATGGTACCCGCGAATTCATGGCCCGCAACGATCAATTCGCCATTTCGGTAGGTCTTGTGAAACAGGGTTTGCCGGTGTGGGGGATGATTGCCCTTCCAGCCGAAGACTTAATTGCCATTACCGAGGATACCGGCGTAAAACAGTACCCGGTGCATTCCGAGTCTATGGATCCTGACTCTGAGGCAATTCATCGAGTAAATGCTTCCACGGATCTGGCGCTGGCCCAGGCCCGGATTTGCGTAAGTCAGACCGAGTGGAGAAAAGGAATATTTCGAGACCAGGCATCTGAATTGAACATCGTCGCAGAAGGCTCGGTGGCGCGTAAGCTGGCCCTGGTTTCCATAGGCCGATACGATCTTACTGTTAGCTTATATCCCAAAAACGACTGGGACATTGCCGGAGGTCTCGCTTTGATCCTATCGTCAGGCGGAGTTTTTGCAAATCCAGAAAACGACGATTCAGTTGTATTGCATCCTCCCGGTAAAACTCGGCCGGGTCTGGTTTGCGGTAGCGCTGCACTGGTGAGTCAGTATCAGCAGTACTTCCGAAAGAAGGGCCTTCGGATGCGAGCCAGCTACGGTTCCGATTAGCGCTGACCGATTGCTTTGCGGTCCCTCCCATCCAGTTCCGCCCATTCCCTCACAAATCGTCGCATTCCCTCAAACTCAACCATGGATGTCATCTGCGGATGGGTCGCCCGGATGGGGGCCCAAAAACTGATTGCCGGGCAGGCGGGCCTGTCTATCCTGCTGCCATGTCGGCCAGACAACATCGATCCGATCAGGACCAGATCATTGAGAAGGCGCGCAAGAAGGCTTCCCGGCTGACTCTGTATCTAAAGAACGGCGTTCCGGTGCGCGGCAAAGTCGTGGCCCACGATAGTCATACGGTTTATGTGATTACGGACAAGAGCCCCACGCTGGTTTTTAAACACTCCATTTCATCGGTTTTTCCGGTACGTCATCCTATTCCTGGAAAGTAAATGGGTCGTCTGCTTATCTCGGTGGACGCCCGTCCGCTCTGTTCTCCTGTATCCGGGGTCTCTCGGATTATTCAGCAAGTGATCGAAAATCTGCAGGGAGATTTCTGGTTTCGTTTGCATGCTCAGTCCGATCACCATCCGGACTACGATGCATTGGTACGACGAAGCGATGTGGAATGGTCCACCGGTACCGGACCACTCAGTCGCACCGGCGGCACGGACTTTAACATTCGATTGGTGCGGCAGCTCCGGCAGAATCCTCCGGATGTATTCTGGGGCACACAGCAAGTCCTTCCTCCCATGCTGCCGTCCCGAACGGGCGCTGTGCTAACATTTCATGATTTTGTTGCCTATCGGTTTCCGGACTCCATGCGTCGGGCGGCCAGGTGGCAACAGAAGGCCGTGCAATCCTACAGCGTTAGACGGGCCGATCTAATACTTGCGAATTCGGCGCAGACAAAGCGCGAGATCCTCGAACGATATTCCTACGATCGCCAGCGCATTATAGTAGCCCATCCTGGAGTTACTGCACCTTCGCGAAATGCGCCCGAAGTGGATGATGCATTTTTGGATCAACTGCGGCAAACCGACCCGGAATCATTGGGCTCGCACCGTAGAAGCCGCAATGCGCGCCGCAGTCCTGTTGCTCCCTTTATGCTTGCCTGCTCTACAGTGGAGCCGCGAAAAAACTATGTCCTACTTCTGGATGCGTATGAGCGATACTGCGAATTGGGAGCGCAGGAGGGGCATATTCCCCTGGGGCTTGTGATAGCAGGTCGAAAAGGCTGGGAAAGCGATTCCTTTTATTCCTCGTTTCAGGAAAAGCTGGAGAGGCTGCCGGGCTTACACTGGCCAAACTCTGGCGCAGGGGTTAGCGATGCAGAATTGCAGTGGCTATACCACAACTGTGCTTTTTTCGTTATTCCATCGCTGTATGAAGGGTTTGGTATTCCACTACTGGATGCCATGGCGCATCGAAAGCCAGCCCTTGCATCTGACCTGGGATGCTTTCATGAGATCGCGGGCAATCGGGCCAAATACCTTCCCGTAGATCGTGCGGATCTGTGGGCCCATGCTATGCTCGATCAAGACATTGCACTTCGTAAAGGAAAGACATCCATTCGATGGAATGCCCGGGACTGGAGCTGGAAAAAGACAGCGCAGCATCATGGCGAAGCCTTTCAAAAGTCCTTCGAAATGCGAAACGGATCGCCCGATCTATAGGCCCGGTTTTTTCTGCGGCCGTTGCTGGTTGCGGTTTGCGAAATGACTTTCGCGCGATTCTGTAATCAGCTTTCTTCGATCATTTCGCAGTTGCCGTCGAATACGACTCCGTCGGCAATCTGCAGTTTGGCAGTGCGAATGTTTCCGTAAACTCTGCCCGAGTGAAGCATTTCCAGTCGGGTGCGGGCTTCAATGTTTCCGGTGATTTCGCCGCCTACGATGACGGTGCCAGCTTTGATGTTGGCACGGATCACCGCGCCTTCTCCCACTACAAGTACGCCGTCGGTGAGGATTTCCCCTTCAAAGCGTCCATTGATCTGCAGTGGTTTTTCAAATTCCAGGATTCCGTAAAAGCTGGTGGAGCGGCCAAATACGGTGGCAATGTTTCCAATTTCGGGTGTTACAGTTGAGGTCTGAGGTTTTCGAGCCATAATTACTTGGTTTTCATCACAAATACACCGTCCCAGTCGTCCTCGGGCGGATGTACCATGTATTCTTCGGAGCGCTGGATGTAAAGCCGGGACGGTCCGTCATTTGGATCGATTTCCAGGGCCTTTTTAAATGCATCAATGGCCGCTTTCCACTGTCTTTCTTTGTACAGCTTCAGAGCCGCGTTGTAGCGTTTGAGTAATTCCAGTTGCTGCTCCGTCATACCATCACGGAAACCTGGCTGGGAAAAGCAGGCAACTAAAAACCGAATTCCTTTGCCCAGAGTTCCACGGCCCTTTGTTCAAATCCGGGGATCCCTTCCCGCAGGGCCGCCACTGGATTCTCGGCATAAATCTCGTGGAGTTGGCGCACATAGGGTTGCCGACGCATTCCGCAGAGCGCCGTGGCAGGGCAGGAGGCGGCCAGCAAGTAATGGAGGGCCACGCGGGCCAGTGGCTGATTTCCAAGGTCAGGAATCCGCTCGGCCACTGCCTGGGCAAGGGCCTGGGAAAATCGATGATGCCGGGCGCGAACATTGCGTTCCAGCAGCGACAACGCCGCATTCATTCGGCGTACGTAGCTTTCCAGTAATCGATGCAAGGATTCTTTCTCTTCGGCATCTAGAAGCTCTGCTCTTCCGTAGAGATGCGTCACTGTCTTTTGTAGTACCGGCGACAGAGCGCTGGTGGCTGCATGGGCCTGCTCGGGATTGCGCAATCGGTCCAGATAGTACCGAATTACCATGCCGGCCGCCGGATACTTGCTATCGAAATGAAACTTTTCGGAGGCCAGCGTTCCCTGAATGCGAAATTCAAGATCCTGCATTTCTTCTTCCAGGGTAATCATGGATTGAATGTCCGATTCTGAGCCCTCGGCGGCGGAACCCGCCAGTCTTAAGAGGCCCAGCTTGGACTGAAATGCATTGAATGGCCGATTCGCCAGGGTCCAGAGGTCATTTTCTCTGGCTACGCGACAGAGCGATCCATCCCGAAAGCCTCGCTCAATCATATTTGCTGGAAACTGGATTACACGGAACCCTGGAAATTCGCCCCCAATAAGCTGGCTCAGATCAGTGGATTCGTATTGTTTGTACACGGGCAGGGTGTTGGAAGATACCCCGTAGTACTGGATCCGTCCTTCTTTGCGGCATTGTTCCAGAAACGAAAAGGCGGCATGAATGCGGCGAATATACTCGGCTCTGGCGGTGGCCAGGGTAACCGAATCGTCTTTTGCCTTTTTCAAGTAATATTCGGGGTTATGCAGAAGCATCACATCGATGCATTCCACCCCCAGGCGCGATCGGCTTAATTCAATCTGCAAGTCCAGAAAATCGGGATGGATACAATGGGCCAGGTTTCGATCAAAGACCGTTTGTTCGGGAAAATCAATTTCCGCTGTGAGCAGCGAGTTTCTCCCTTGAATATAGCCCGCTTTGCTGATGATTACGAATTCTTCCCGTTTTAGGCGGCCCGCCGCGACCAGATCTCGCACAACATCGCCAATCAGAGCTTCGGCGGCTCCATCCATGTAATTGGAAGAAGTATCGATTACGTTTGTCCCGGAAATCAGAGCTTCGCGCAGCGCATCGTAGTGCTCGCGGCTTCCTCGATGCATTCTGTATGTGCCGATTCCCAGGCGCGATACGTTCCAGCCGGTGGAGCCCGCCTGGATCTGCCAGGATTTTTCTTTGTATTTACTATACGTCGATTGCAGTCGTTCGAAGTAGCCGTTTCCCTCGTAGCGGCCCGGCATCAGGTTGGACTGAATCAGTTCTTGAAAGATTCTTTTTCCGATTCGTAAATGATCGGAATTCATGGGCGGGCAGATTCCATCTGCATAATCCTGGCCTGAAATAGCGCCGCGGCTTCGTATCTTTCTTCGTGGATTGCGAAGAATTTCTTAATGTACAGCGATGCGATTTCCGTCTGATCCTGATGAATGCTCTTTTCGAAATTATGGATATCGTATTGCGGAAAATGCGTTTTGATATGCCGAATTACCGGAGAGAAATCCACCGGACCAGCTCCCACTTTTAGCAGATCCTGGAGTTTCTTCAGCGTTTCTTCTTCGCTGTCCTGCGACTTCCCCTCCTGTGGTCCCGCCAGAAGTTTTATTTCTTCACCCAGTTTGGGCGATACCGTTTCGTAATATTTTTGATATAGATCGACGTAGTCCCGGACCAGATCGTTGAATTGCTCCAGACGGTCGTTCATGTACTCTTGCTCTTCGCTTTCCGAAGGAATCTGAAAATTCTCCAGGCGCACTACATCGCACTTTTGCTGAAATCCAATCACGCGCGAAAGCTCTTGCTCATTCTTGAGGGAGACCGGCGGAAACACCACTACCGGAAAGCTGTTCTCTTTGGCGGAGATGTTGCTGACGACTACGTGGACCGCAATAATGGATCCGTCGCTTTCAAACGGGTTCTTCCCTATGACCTTGCAAAAGGCAATCATGTTGCCCGTAGGGGCTTTTGGATCTCCCTTAACGAAATCGAGCATATTAGCAGGGTAACACTTACCCGGGATGGGTCAAGTTTTCTTCAGGACGCCGGAAGAAGGAAGGTCGCGGGATGGTCGGACACGCTGGGGAGCTTGCGCCGAATCCTGCTGCGCCAGAATCCGATTTTCTTCTTCCACTTCTCGAACTCTGTATTCGGAAAGGGGCAATGGTTCCGGAGGATCCACCCGCCGGTGGCCCCTTTTTACGATTTTTCCCGGGGTACCTACCACGGTACAGTCTGACGGCACATCGCGATTGATAATTACACTTTCGGCCCCGATTTTTGCGCGGTCACCGACCTGAATGGGACCCAGTAGTGTGCTGTGCGTGCCAATGAATACATCGTCTCCTACGGTGGGGTGACGTTTTCTATGATGCTTTCCTGTGCCGCCCAGAGTTACGCCATGGTACATAACGCAATTTTTTCCGATGACGGCCGTTTCGCCGATGACCACAGCCATACCATGGTCGCAAAAGAAACCGCCGGCTATCTGGGCTCCCGGGTGCACTTCCATTCCGGTCATTATGCGTGAGATCTGCGAAAAAAAGCGCGCCATAAAATACAGATGCATTCGATACAGCGGATGGCAGAGAAATCGATGAAAAAGCATCGAATGGAAGCAGGGATACAGTAGAAATTGCAGCCCGCGACAGGCCGGATCATTCCGAATGATGGCCTTAACGTCGTCTATGATCCTCAGCTTCATTGGATTAGATTCTTATTCGCGGACCAATAAGTTTCGCGTGGCAAACGTTAAAAGGAAAAATCCCGAAATCAGCAAATAGGCCGTTCCAAGCCATACCCAGTAACTGGTACTAAACCAGAATGGCGATACCCCGGAAAACCCGGCCAGCGCAAGACACAGAAAACCCTGCCAGAAGGCCAGATCTATGAGACGGGTGGGTTCCCGACGCATTACAAACAATGTAATACCGCAGTAAAGAAGTGTCGCGCCCAGGACCCTCACCGCCAGGAAAAAAACCGGACTCAGATCGCTCATGGGAACGTCCAGAACGTAGGGCATAATGGGAGTGGGGTAAATGGCAAGCATCCCCCCGGCCGCCAAAAAGGGCAATGCGATCCACATTACATAAAAGTTGAAAGCTCTTCTAAAGATTCGGCGCGGCATAAATAAGATCGGTGGAACCCGGCATGTACGTCAAGACACCTATTTCTGGAATTCTCGATAAAGAAGGCTGGGCTGGATGCCTTTGTTCTTCTGGTACTTTCCTGAATCGTACTCCTTGATCGCTCCCTCAATGGTATGATAAAAAATCTGACAGATCCCAACACCTGGATAAATCCGAATCGGGTGGATTGTGCTGATTTCCAGAGTCCAGAATCCGCAGAATCCTACGTCACCGAAACCGGCGGTAACATGCACAAACATTCCTAGCCTACCTATGCTGGACCTCCCTTCTAACATCGGCACCAGGTTATAGGTTTCTGTATACTCGAGGGTTCGCCCCAGATATAGCCGACCCGGCTCCAGTAAATAGCCGTTATCATCGATAATGATCTTTTCTGTAGGATTGGGCTGCTTCATATCCAGCGGAGGATTTGTGTACACCACCAGCTCATTGTGCAGTCTGAGATTATAGGAGTTAGGATTTAGAAAATCTTCGCTATAGGGCTCGATCTTGATGTCCGTTCCCAGTCGCTTTTTGTTTTCGGGGCCAGTAAGTATCATTTTCTCTCTCGTCAGGCTTCTGCCTGTACCTTCCAGTGAATTTGTATTTTCCAGGTAATGCCAATTCGTTGATTCGTCAGAATTTGCCGATTGAGCCCAACGTATTCTTTAATTTTTCGCTGCATGGTATCGGCGCAGATTCTTAGATTCAGATTGCTCTTTTTGCCCTACGGAGCGCTCAGATTCCCTTAAAGTTTGGCTTTCGCTTCTCTTTGAATGCCTGCAGCGCTTCCAACCGATCTTCGGTTTCCAGAGTCTGCTCGTACAACTCTCGCTCCAGCTTCAGTCCATCTTCTATGGAAAGTTCCATGCCTTTTTCGATCGCCTGGCGGGCAAGGACCAGGCTGAGCGGAGCATTGGAGCAAACCTTTTCCATCCATTGCGTTGCCTTCTGACGTAAGTCGTCGGCATCCACGGCAATTTCGCGGATCAATCGCCTTTCGAGGGCGATTTTTGCGGGAATCCTTTCTGCGGAAAGAATCATTTCTGTTGCAATGGCGCGGCCCACAATGCGCGGCAATCTTTGCGTACCGCCCGCGCCCGGAATGATACCCAGCGATGTTTCGGTGAGCCCCAGAATTGCATCTTCGCTGGCGATTCGAAAATCGCAACAAAGGGCTAGCTCCAGGCCGCCGCCCAGGCAATAACCGCCGATGGCCGCCAGAGTGGGAACCGACAGAGTTTCCAGCTGTCGAAACAATCGGCCGGTGCGATCCAGAAAATCCTTCACCTCCGACTGATCCATGGTGGCCCGCTCTTTGAGATCGGCGCCTGCACAGAAGGCCGGCCCATTTCCTGTAATGATCAGACCTCGGATTCCATTCTGCGGATTCAATCCGCTCAGGGCCCCCTCCATCTCGGCAAGCAGGCTACGGCTCATGGAATTTCGTTGATCCGGCCGATTCAGGGTCCACACCCGTAGCACCCCTCCGGAGGCCAGGGGTTGATCAGATTGCAGGAATTCATCGGACATTGGGCCAGAACAGGCCTGGCAATCTGTACGCCAATGTACATTTTTCCGAGCCAAAATGCCCAAATTCGATTTTTTTCTGTACTCCAGAACCTGCCGATATATAAAGCAGACGACTATGGCCTCAAACAAGCTAGTATTCAAGCCCGAGCAAATTGCTCTACTTCAAGACTCCGTTTCCCTGGAGTTGCCCGATCGGTACAAGAAATACCAGGGAATCGAGGATGTGGACGAATACGAAGTCGATGCCGAAGGAAATGTAATCGAGCAGTACCACGGCCCTACCATTGAGGAGATTGAGGCCGAACTGGAAAGGTATCGAAAGGAAACGGAAGAAGAGATCCGTCAAAGCCTGGAGGATGCCCACGACAAAGCCAAGTCCATCGAAGAAGAAGGGAAAGCCGTAGCCTTTAATCTGATTCAGGAATCCAAAGAAAAGGCAAAGCGGGAAGAAGAAGCGGCCCGGGTAAATGCGGAACAGATTGTAGAACGCGCCAAGATTGAAGTGGAGCGCATGATCAAAGAGGCCGAGATGCGCGTGGCCGAGATCGAGCACGAGGCCTACCAGAAAGGTTATGATGCCGGGCGCGAAGTAGGCTTCAAAAAGGGGCAGAGCGAGGTTCGGCGATTGATCGACCGACTGGGTACGATCGTAGGCCAGGCTATCGACGTGCGCGAGGACATCATTGCCGCCTCCGAAAAACAGATGGTAGATATGATTCTGATGATTGCTCGCAAGGTAATTAAGGATGAGGTGGTGGAACGTAAGGAAGTTGTGCTCAACAACATCCGGGAAGCGCTTCGTCGAATTAAAGACCGCGACCGGGTGAATATTCGAGTGAACTTTGCAGACCTGGAGCTTACCACAGCGCACAAAGATGAATTGATTAAAATGATGGAATCCCTCCGCAAAGTGAACATTTACGAAGATTCCCGAGTGGACCGCGGCGGATGTATTATCGAAACCGATGTGGGTTCCATCGATGCCCGGATTTCCACGCAGCTCAAAGAAATCGAAGAGGCCATTCGAAACGCCGAACCGGTGTAATTCTATTCTGCTCCAAATTTATGGTGACGTTTTCGGCCAATGCTACACGGTCGTTCCATGTCGCAATCGGATAGCATCACAAACTGGCCATTTCCCGAGCATCTTGAAAGGACTGCATGGCACCTCATTGATATT